>JAUNSM010000064.1 GCA_030539215.1 Clostridia bacterium | reverse complement strand
ATTTTTTTGGAGGCGACACCCGGATTTGAACCGGGGAATCAGAGTTTTGCAGACTCGTGCCTTACCACTTGGCTATGTCGCCGTAAATATACTTGCTTTTAATTATATGCTAATTAATAATTAGTAATTACAAATATGTGTTTCTTTCATATTATAGCAATGTTCGTAATTAACTTGCATATTTGGAGCGGGAAACGGGGCTCAAACCCGCGACCTATGCCTTGGCAAGGCATCGCTCTATCAACTGAGCTATTCCCGCAAAATTAAAGTATATTTATAATAACAAAGTTAATAAAAAAAGTCAATAAAATTTTAGTATTTGTAAAAAAATACTAAATTTTACATAATCAGTTGAAAATATTAGAAAAATGGGTTATAATTAATATGTATGATATATTTGCGATAAGCAAAAAAACATAATAAAAAAATATTAAAGCTAGGGAAATAGCATTTTGCAAAAAATAGTAGTTATATTTAAAAAACATGACGAAAATGACATAAAAATGTAATATTTTATTATTACTACTTTAATAATATATAACAAACTGTTTCCGTAACAAAAGAATTAACAAGAGAAAAAATATAATAAATGGCTTGAAATTAAGCTATTGATTTAATAGAACAAACAATGTAATATATATAATAATATGTAAAGGATGGTAATTATGAAAAAAGTTAGAATTTTATTAATTGCAGTATTAATTATTTTAGCATCAGTATTTTTTAGTAATACATATGCTGTTACAAGAACAATAGGAGCTCAAGAGGTTAGACCATTTACTAATTTAACATATAAATTTAGAGCTGGAGCAAATGGAACAGATAAAGTTTATACAGTTGTAAAACCCTATGATGATACTGATAGAAATGAACAAAATACTCTAATATATTCTAAAGCAATATATTGTTTAAGAGGAGGACTAGGATTTGGTGCAGATGATGAAACAGATGTATCAAATAATCCAATTGAATATACAGAATTTGGTGAAATGCATGAAAATGCAACTAGTGTAATAGCAAAATATGAAGAATATTATAATGTTAATCTTAATAGAGAAGAAACAATAAATCAAAAGCAAGTAAATATATATAATGCTATATTATGGATTTTAGATGAATCATATTTGCCAGTAGATAAAACAAATTATGATGCATCTGAATATAAAACAGAATTATTATTAAAAGCAGGTATACCTAAACTTATTCATGGAGATATTACAGATGACGATTTAGAAGTAATACAACAATTAGCTATTTGGTACTTTACAAATTATGATGAACAAATAGGAGAGAATTTACAATCGGTATCACAATCTACAAAGTTTCCTGCACAGTTTTTAAGTATTAATGATAATAACAATTTAGAGACTAGAAGGGAAGAGAGCTTAAATAAAATATATCAATATTTTATTTATGGAGCTATCGATAATTCAAATATATATAAAACAACTCCTGAAACAGAATCAAAGAGCAAATACATAGGGGAAAATAAATTTGACAAAACATTACAATTACAAATAACAAGTGTTGACTATGTAGAAACAAATCCTAATATAGTTCATCCAGAATTATATTATTATGATATAGGACCTTTTAAAATTAAAACTGATATTAATGGAACAAATGCAGATACAATAGATCTTTCAAGTATTGTAGTATACGATGCAAATGATAATCCTATTAGCAGATTTTATGAAATAGAAGCAGGAGGATTTAATAAGGTATATTCATTTATCGATGCAGAAGGACAGGAAGTTACAGAGCTTCATAAAGGTATAGAATATTATATAAGATTTAAAAAACTTTTTGATGTTGATTTTGAATTAGGAGAAGAATCTCCAATTCCAGAAGAGAAAAAATATGATATGAATAAAGTAACATTAGAATTATCTTCTGTATATTCAATGTCAAGTGCAACATTTTTAATAAGAGAAAATGCTGATCAACCATTAGTAGAAATAAATAAAGAAAAATTGCATGAAAATGACAAAATAACTACAGAAGTATTTGATTTAGCTTTAAGAAAATTTATAACCTCTATAAAACGTGATGGAGAGAACATAACATTTGATGCCAGAACACCAAAAATTGATACAACTACATTAATAAATGGTACATTTGAAAGAGGTGGTAGAATTTTAGAAGAACATACTGCAACTTATACACATTCAAAAGAGCCATTAATAGTAAAACAAGGTGATATAGTTACATATACATTAAGAATATATAATGAAGGAGATAGAGCAGGATATGCAACAGAAATAACAGACTATATTCCAGAAGGATTAGCTTTAATATTAAACCATAAAACTAACTATGATAATGGCTGGAGATTACAAGGAGAGTCAGAAGATATTCAATTAATGAACTTAGTTGGAGAAAATGGATTTTATAAGACAGTAGAAGAAATAGAAAATTTTGAACTAGATGATTTTGAAGAGATAGAAGCTTTTGAAGATGTTGAATTAGCAACAGGAAAAATAGTTATAACAAGTGAAATGTTAAAGGAAGAATTAATAAACCCATTTGACAAAGATAAAACATTAGTAGAAGAAGGATGGCAAAAGGCAGATGAAGGTGATGGAGGACTATATTATAAAGACATACAAATTTCTTGTTTAGTTGTTGCAGAAAATAGTTGTAAAGATATTCTTACAAATATAGCAGAGATTTCTAATGATAAAGATGAAAATGGTGATGATGTAGTAGATAGAGACTCTACTCCAGATAATTTATCTGAAGATGACATTAATAGATATCAAAATAAAGAAGATGATGATGACTATGAACCAGTTGTATTAAAATACTTTGATTTAGCACTTCGTAAATTTATTACAGGTGTTGAAACAAAAGGAGAAACAAAAGAGATAACATCAAGGATTCCAAAATTAACAAAAGAAAAAAATAAAGATATAGTATATAATCATACTAAAGAGCCAGTATATGTTGCAAATAATGATACAGTAATATATACAATAAGAGTATATAATGAAGGAAATACTGAAGGATATGTAGAAGAAATAACTGATGATATTCCAGAAGGATTAGAGTTTTTGCCAGAGCATAATGTAAACAAAAATTATGAATGGGTAATGAGAGACAAAAATGATGAGGTTACAGAAAAAATAGAAGAGGCAGTAAAAATAACAACAGCTTATTTATCAGAAGCTAAAAGAGATGAAGATAGAGACAATTTAATAAAAGCATTTAATATTAATAAACAAATAAGTGAAACTGGAGAATTAAATCCAGATTATAAAGATGTAAAGGTTGCATTTAAAGTAACAGAGCCAAATACATCAGATAGAATAATTATAAATAGTGCGCAAATATCTGAGGACAGCGATGATGATGAAGATTCTATTCCAAATGAGTGGAATGAAGGAGAAGATGACCAAGACAAAGAATATATCTATGTAAAATATTTTGACTTAAGTTTACTAAAATGGGTAACTCAAACTATAGTTACAGTAGATGATAAAACAACTACAACAGAAACTGGCTTCAAGCCAAACACTGGAAAAACAGAAACTACTGGAATAAGAGATAATAGCGAATCAGAGCCAATTGCAAAAGTAGAAATAGATAGAAAAAAACTAAATAAAACAACAGTTAAATTTGCATATAGTATAAGAGTAACTAATGAAGGTGAAATTGAAGGATATGCAACAGAAATAACAGATTATATTCCACAAGGGTTAGAATTTGCAGAAGAAGATAATAAGGCATTTGGTTGGACAAAAGAAGGAGAAGACAAAATAACTACAAGAGCTTTAGAAACAGTTTTATTAAAACCAGGTGAAAGTGCAGAAATTCAAGTTATATTTACTTGGAAAAAGGACACTAATAATTTAGGATTAAAAACAAATATAGCAGAAATAAGTGAGGACTACAATGAAAATGATTCAAAGGATATAGACTCAACACCAGACAATAAAAATAATCCATATGAAAAAGAACAAGAGGATGATGATGATTTTGCATTAGTTATTTTAACAATAAAAACAGGTAAAGGAGCATCTTATACAATATTTATAACATTAATACTTACAGTATTAGCAAGTGGAATGTATTTAATAAAAAAATATGTATTAGAATATTAAAGTAAAATGAAATTGCCCTAAAACGCAATGTTTTTAGGGCGATTTTATTATTAAATAGAAAAAATTGGTATTTTGTTGATGATTTTATTTACAAATATAAAATGATTATGGTATAATCTGACATGAATGAGAAAGAAATTTTGATAAGTATCTTTTAAAAAGTATGCAAAATAATGATACTCATATAATAAGGGAGAAAATTATGAACCAAATTTTAGTAACAAATAATGATAAAAGCAAAAAAAGTAATTCAAATGATACAAAAAAAATTATTATATTTTTTGGTGTTGTAATTTTAGTTTTTGGACTGGCTATTGCAGGTGTGTATGGATATAAAATGATTAATAAAGATGAAGATTTAACTATTAGTAAACCTCAATTAAAATTAGAAGAAACAGAAAGAGAAGTTACAATAATTGCAAAATCAGAAATAGGAATTGATAAAATTATATATACATGGGATGAAGAAGAGCTTAAAGAAGTAGAAATGAATGGAAGAACAAGTCATGAAGAAAAAATAGATATACCAAATGGAGAAAGCATTTTAAAGGTAAAAGTTGTAGATAAATCTGGGCAAGAAATTGATTCAACAAAAAGTTTTAACCGTAAATTTGATGATACAAAACCTATTATTGAAACTTCTATAGTAAATTCAAGATTAAAGATAACAGCTACAGATGAAACTGCAATAAAATATATAACATATAAGTGGAATGAAGAAGAAGCTATAACAGTAGAAGCAGAAACTCCAGAAGATGTAATAATAGAGACTACAATAGATATAAAAAGGGGAAAAAATACTCTTATTATAACAGCAGTAGATTCATCAGATAATTTAGAAACAATAGATAAATTATTTAGTGGAGTAAATAACCCTGTAATAGAAGTAGTAAAAATTGAAGATAAATTAAACATGAAAATTACCCATGACATGGGCTTTGAAAAAGTAGAGTTTTCTATAAATGGAAAAATATATACTTATGATAAAAATTTTTCTGGATATGATTCAACAAAACAAGAAATAGAATATCAATTTAGTTTAAAAGAAGGAGAAAATATAGTAATAATAACAGCGGTTAGCACAGAAGGAACACAAGAAATATATAAAGGAAAATGCAATTATACAGCAGAATAATAATATGTAAAAGATGGGGGAATTAAATGTTTAAAGAAATATATATAATTGATTGCGAAAATGAATTAGTAATGATGTTAAGAGAAAAATTTGAAAAACAAAGAGTTTTTAAATTTAAAAATATAAAGCCATGTAATTTAGATATAGCACTAAAGGGTATTCCAGATTTAATTATAATTAATGAAAAATCAATAGATACTGAGATTATAGAACTTTGTCAAAAAATTAGACAAAATGATGATAATACTATAACTCCAGTTCTTGTTATTTCATCTACTGATGATGAGGAGCATAAATTATCGATTATGAAAAATCATATAGAATATATTGTTCCTGATACTGTAAGTAATGAGTATTTATATTATACTATAAAAAATATAATAAGGTTATTATCTATAAATAGAACAGTTAGTCCTCTTACAGGGCTTCCTGGGAATGTACAAATATTAGCAGAATTAAAAAAAAGATTATTAAGAAAAGAGACATTTCAAGTATTATATTTAGATTTGGATAATTTTAAAGCATATAATGATGTTTATGGCTTTTTAAAAGGTGATGAAATAATAAAACTTACAGCTAAGATAATTACAAAAAATGTACATGCATTAGAAGAGGCAGATGTATTTGTAGGGCATATTGGAGGAGATGATTTTGTTGCTATTGTTGATGAAAATGTTGACCATGATAAAATATGCCAAAATATAATAGCTGAATTTGATAAAGAAGTTTTAAAGTATTTTAATGATACAGATGTTGAACAAGGATATATAGAAGTTTGTAATAGAAAAGGAATTATAGAGGAATTTCCGTTAACATCTATTTCTATAGGAGTAGTAGTAGCAGATAAAAAAAGATTTGCAAATATATTAGAAATAGGAGAAGTAGGTGCACAAGTAAAACATTTAGCAAAAACAACAAATGGAAGTTCATATGCAATAAATAGAAGAGAAGAATATTAATAAAGTATGAAATACAAAAGATAATCAATAATATAAGGGATAGGAGAGAAAATTGTCAGATATATATATAATTGATTGTAATGATAACTTAATTAATAGATTAAGACAAATCTTTGAGTCAAAGCCAAAATATAATTTTATACACATTGATCCAGAGAATTTAGAAGTATTATCAGAAACTAGTCAAGACATGATAATAATTAATGAAGAATCAATAAATACTGATGTTATAGAGTTGTGCAAAAAAACTCAAGAAAATAAAGAAAGCCAAGGGACTCCAGTAGTAGTTATTTCATGTGATGAAAATGAGAGTCATAAAATAAAACTTTTAGAGTTAGGAGTAAATAAATTTATTCCTAATACTGCAAGTGATGAATATTTATATTTTGATATAAAAAATGCAATTAATCTTGTATTAGCACATAGAGAATGTAGCCCTCTTACAGGACTTCCAGGAAACCACCAAATTGAGAAAAAATTATCAGAAAAACTAAAAAACGGAGAGACATTTCAAGTGCTTTATTTCGATTTAGATAATTTTAAGGCATATAATGACATTTATGGATATTTAGATGGTGATGAAATAATAAAATTAACAGCAAATATAATTCAGAATCATATAAAACCATTGAACAAATCATTCATAGGACATGTTGGAGGAGACGATTTTGTTGCAATTATAAATGGAAATAGTAACGCTGAAGAAATATGTGAAAAAATAATAGATGAATTTGATGAAGAAGTTTTAAAATATTTTCATGATATAGATGTAAAAAGAGGATATCTTGAAGAGAAAAACAGAAAAGGAAAAACAGAAAGATTTCCACTAACATCTATTTCCATAGGGGTAGTAAAAGCAAATAATAATAGATTTGAAAAGATACAAGAAATAGCAGAGACTGGAGCTCAAGTGAAAAATTTAGCAAAGAGAAAAGCTGGAAGTGCATATGTAATAAATAGAAGAAGAGGAGAGTTAAAATCAAAATATTTAAAAAAAATAGTTGAAGATTTAAAACAAAAAGGAACAATTTGCAACTTACATTTAAAAGATGTTACAAAAGTAATAAAAGAATCTGGGAGAGAGCCTTTATTAATTAGTAATATTAATAACATACAAACAGATATAATATACAAAAGCGATATGCATGGTCAAGCACATACTGAAAGAGTATTAATGTTAGCTTTAAGTATGGGAATATTAGAGGGATTAAAGGAAAGAGATTTACAGATGTTATTAGAAACAGCAAAATATCATGATATTGGAAGAAAAAATGATGAAGAAGATGAATTGCATGGAGCTAGAAGTGCTGAAATGCTGGAGAGTAAAGATATATTACAAGGTTATTCACAAAAGGAAAAAAACATTATAAAAATGATATGTGCATGTCATAGTATTGATGATAAACAAATTGATGAATATGTAAAAAGGTTACCAGAGGAAGATAGAGAAAGATGCAAAAAAATGTTGATTATATTAAAAGATGCCGATGCTTTAGATAGAGTTAGGTTAAAAGAAGGCGAGGGTCAATTAGAAACTAGATTTTTAAGAACAAATACTTCAAAAGCTATGATTTCAGCTGCATACGAATTATATAATAACCATAAAAAAAATAGACAACTGCTGAAAAAAATGCAACATGTAAATAGATAGAAATAAAGATTAAAACTATTAGGGTAATTTCATTAAATATTACAATTATGTGATAATAAATGAAATTACCCTAAAAGTACTTGCTTATTAGTTTTTTTATGTTATAATTTCCTGAATTTGACACTTTTTTGAAGATAAAAAGGCTACAATACAGCTGTAAACT
>JAUNSM010000004.1 GCA_030539215.1 Clostridia bacterium | reverse complement strand
ATGATGTACCATATAGTATATTTAAAAACTATAGTAATTATAGAGGATTAATTACAGTAAGATATGCAATTGAGAGTTCACAAAACATACCAATGGTAAAAGCAATGCAACAACTAGGTACAGAAAATTCAATAGAGTTTTTAAAAAATGTAGGAATAGATAATTTAGTAGAAGAAGATAATAATTTAGGTTTAGCATTAGGAGGACTAACAAAAGGAACTAACACATTAAAAATGGCAGCAGCATATGGAGCAATTGCCAATGATGGTGTATATATTGAACCAACCTTTTATACAAAAGTAGTGGATAGCAATGGAAATACTGTATTAGAACCACATCAAGAGTCAAGAACTGTAATGTCTAAAGCAGCTGCATATGTTGTTAAAGAAGTATTAACGCAACCTGTAAAAACAGGTACAGCTAATTATTGTGGAATTTCAGGAATAAGTGTAGCAGCAAAAACAGGAACAACAAATGATGATTTTGATAGATGGATGTGTGGATTTACACCATACTATTCTGCGGCAGTTTGGTATGGATATGATGAAAATAGAACTGTAAAAGGATGGTCAACAAATCCTTCAGGATTAATTTTTGATTCAATATTAGAACAGGCACACAAAGGATTAGAAGGAAAAACTTTTGCACAAACTAAACCAGATGAAGTCGTTGCAGTAGCTGTATGTAAAGATTCGGGATTTTTAGTTACAGAAGCATGCAAAAATGACCCAAGAGGAAATAGAGCATATACAGAATATTTTGTAAAAGGTACTGTTCCTACTAAATATTGTGAATGTCATGTTAAAGTAGCGATATGTAGACAGACAGGATTACTTGCAAATGAGTTTTGTACAGATAAAGAAGAAAAAGTTTTTATAACAAGGCCAGACTATGAAACAAATACAGCATGGAAAAGAGCTGTAGATGCCAAATATATGCTTACAATAAAAGATACTTGTACAGCACATACACAAGTTGCAGATACAACTAAACCAGAAATAAAGCTAAATGGAGCTAATAATATAACAATAAAAATAAATGAAACATATGCAGATGCGGGGGCAACTGCAACAGATGATAGAGATGGAGATATAACAAGTAAAATAAAAACAACAGGTCAAGTAGATTCTAAAAAAGAGGGAACATATACAATAACATATACAGTAGAAGATTCAGCAGGGAACTCTGCAACGACAGAAAGGAAAGTAACAGTAAAAGCAGAAGAAATAACAGCAAGCATACCAAAAATTACATTAAATGGAAGCAAAAAAATGAAAATAAAAGTTGGAGAAGTTTTTACAGATCCAGGAGCAACAGCTACAGATAGTAAAGATGGAAATTTAACAGATAGAATAATTATAAATAATAATGTAAATACAGCTATTGCTGGAACATATACAATAAAATATACTGTTAGAAATTCTACTGGGAAAGAAATAACAGCTGAAAGAACGGTTGTAGTAGAAGAATAGAAAAAATAAAGGAGCATAAACATGCCAAAAAGAACTAATTATATAAATTGGGATGAATATTTTATGGGAATAGCGCTTTTATCAGCAGAAAGAAGTAAAGATCCAAATTCTCAAGTAGGAGCTTGTATTGTAAGCCAAGACAATAAAATATTATCTATAGGATATAATGGATTTCCGACAGGATGTTCTGATGATGAAATATCATGGGAAAGAGAAGGAGAATTTAAAGACACTAAATATCCATATGTATGTCATGCTGAATTAAATGCCATTTTAAATTATACAGGAGCAACATTAAAAGGAAGTAAAATATATGTAGCATTATTTCCATGTAACGAATGTGCTAAAGCAATAATACAATCAGGAATAAAAGAAGTTATATATATGAGTGATAAATACAAAGACACAGACGAAGTAAAAATATCAAAAAAACTATTTGATATGAGCAAGATAGAATATACAAAATATAACTCAAGAGGAATAAAACTAGAATTAGATTTGTAGTGCTCCAGAAAATCACACTTTCCTTTTTTATAAAACTATGCTATAATATATTATGTATACCAAATATTTTAAAAGGAGAGATTTTTTATGGTAGTATATGAAGGAAGATGTGAAGTTTGTGGTAAATATCATAAATTGCAACAAGATGACAGAAAGGTTCGGTATCAGCTAGATGGAGAACCTTTCTGTACTTGCACGCGACCTTTGAGTGAAACAACTTGTAGACATCAAACAAAATGTGAAGGATATGTTTCCTTAAAAAAAGTGCCAAAAAAATAGCTACACGAACACCCTGGAAATTTTCAGGGCGTTCGTTTTTTTATTAAATAAATAGTAATTTTCTAATTTTAGAGAAAGACTGTATATTTTTAGGCTTAAAAACATACAGCTTTTTTCGATTTTTCTACTTCCCAATTTTTTATGACTATATCTATTGTAAAAAAGGACAAACTAGTATAAAATATAATAGTTATGTTGGAGGAAGAGAATGAAATTAGTAGATAAAAGCAATTTAGAAAAATATAATGAATTTTTAAATAATCATAATAGATGCAATTTTCAACAATCAATAGAATGGGGAAAAGTTAAATCTGAAAATTGGAAAAATGAAATTGTTTTAGCAGAAGATGAAAATGAAAATATAATAGGCTCGATTAGTGTATTAATCAGAAAAATACCTATTTTTGGAAATATAATGTATTCTTCAAGAGGACCAGTATGTAATATTCATGATGAAAAAGTATTAAAACAGTTAACAGAAGGGTTACAAGAACTTGCAAAAAAATATAATGCATTTGTATTAAAAATTGAGCCAGATATAAAAAGTAATGATGAAGAATTTAGAGAAATTGTTACAAAATTAGGATATGGAATAAAAGATGATGCTAAAAATTTTAGTGAAGAAATACAGCCGAGATATGTATTTAGATTAAATATAAAAGATAAAACAGAGGATGAGATATTTAAAGAATTTCATCAAAAAACAAGATATAATATTAGACTAGCTAGCAAAAAAGGTGTTGTTGTAAAACAAGGAGAAAGAGAAGATTTAAAGGATTTTCATGAAATAATGAAAGTAACAGGAAAAAGAGATGATTTTATAATTAGACCACTTAAGTATTTTGAAAAAATGTATGACGAACTAGGAGAACATGCAAAATTATTAGTGGCATATTATGAAAATAAGCCAATATCAGGAATATTTAATATAGATTATGGAAATAAAGTATGGTATTTATATGGAGCAAGTAGTAATGAACATAGAAATTTAATGCCAAATTATCTTTTGCAATGGGAAGGAATAAAATATGCAATTAGTAAAGGTAAAGATATATATGATTTTAGAGGAGTATCAGGGGTATTAGATGAGTCACACCCTCAATATGGTTTATATAGATTTAAAAAAGGTTTTAATGCTGAATTTACTGAATTTATTGGAGAGATATATCTTAATTTTAAACCATTAACATATAAACTATATAAAATATCTGAAAAAGTGTTTAAAAAAACAAGAGGGATAATAAGAAAATTAAAAGGGGAATAATAAATGAAATCTTTAGTTATTAATAAAAGTGACTTAAGACATAATATTGAAGCAATAAAAAAGTTTGCAAAAACAGATATTCTCGATGATAATGGGCAAAAATATAAGTTAATAGGTGTAGTTAAAGGAAATGGATATGGGCTTGGGTTAATAGAATATTCAAAAATTTTAATTGATAATGGAATTTCTATTTTAGCAGTGGCAACAGTGGAGGAAGCTTTGAGCCTTAGAAAGTCAGGAATAACAGAAGATATACTTATGATGTCATCTACAAGTTTAACAGAAGATTTGAAAAAACTTGTAGAAAACGATATAATTATAACCATTGGATCAACACAATGTGCAGAAATAGTAAAAAAGATAAGTAAAGAAACAAAAAAACAAATAAGAGCACATATAAAAATAGATACAGGCTTTGGAAGATATGGTTTTTTATATAATGATATAAAAACCATAGTAAACACAATAAAAGAGCTTTTGGATATTAAAATAGAAGGTATATATTCACATTTTTCTTTAGCATATTATAAAAATGACAAATGGACAATAGAACAATTTAATAGATTTATAGAGGTAATAGAGGCTTTAAAGTTAAATGATATAAATATAAAAACATTTCATATATGCAATTCTCCAGCATTTTTAAATTATCCTCAAATGCATTTAAATGCAGCAAGAATAGGGTCAGCATTTTTAGGTAGAGTAGATTGCGAAAATAATATAGGATTAAAAAAAATAGGTCAATTAAAAACTACTATAACTGAAATAAAAGTAGTGCCAAAAGGATATAATATTGGATATCTAAATAGCTATAAAACAAAAAGAGAAACAAAAATTGCGATTATTCAAGTACGGATATATGGATGGATACAATATTACTTTAAAAACAGATATGTTTAGATTTGTAGATAAATTAAGAGCATTATCACATACAACAAAAAGTTTTTTAAAGAGAAACAGCTTAAGAGTTACTATTAATGGTAAAAAATATAATATAATAGGTAAAGTTGGAATGTATCATATGGCAATAGATATAACAAATAGTGATATAAAAATAAATGATTATGTTTATTTAGACATAAATCCTTTACATGTAGATAGTAAAATTAGAAGGGAGTATATTTAAAAATGAAAAAGAAGAAAACATCATTTTTTATTAGAATAAAGGACGCAGTTGTAAATTTTGACCATTATAAAACTTTTGCTGATGAAAAATTATCAATTACAATAAAATATATATTAAAATTAATGATAATATTTGCTGTAATAATAGCAATAGCATTAACTTATAAACTTATAGAGCAAACACAAATGGCAATACAAATTTTTGATACAGAATGTCCAAATTTTAAAATAGAAAACAATACTTTAATAATAGAAGAAGAAAACAAGCAATTTGTAAAAGGTGATAAAAATGGATATTTTGGAATTGTAATTAATGATGAAGCAGAAGAATTAAGCAATATAAATGAAGCTTTTAATTATCAAAGAGTAATAGCTTTATTAAACAATAGAATAATAATAAGAGATGCCAAAAATATTGAAAGTACAATAACATATGAACAATTAAGTAATAAATATAATCTTAATAATATTAACAAAGAATCAATTATAAATTTTGCAACAGGAAATAATACGACAAAAATATATGCACTATTTGTAATAATATCCCTAATATACTTATATGTGATATACTTAATACAAATTTTATTAGACATATTATTACTTTCGGCAGTGGGATATTTATTAAGTAAAATAATAAGAGTAAAATTCAAATATAAATCGATATTTAATATGAGTGTATATGCACTTACACTTTCAGTAATATTGTACGTAATATATATATTTGTAAATTTATTTACAGGATTTAATATTAAATACTTTGAAATTGCATATAATCTAATCGCATATATTTACATTATTACTGCAATGTTAACAATAAAATCAGATTTAACAAAACAACAAATTGAAGTATCCAAAATAGTAAAAGAGCAAGAAAAAGTAAAAGAAGAAAACAAACAAGAGAAACAAGAAGATAAAAAAGAGAAACAAAAAAGAACAAAAAGAAAATAATAATAAAAAAGAAACCCCAGAAGGGAATCATGCATAATAGAAGGAGATAGTAAAATGAAAGATAATCCAAAAAATAAAGATAAAATATATTATACAATACTAATAATAGTAGCAATTATATGTATTATAATTACTATAGGAATAATATTTTTCAATAAGAAAAATAAAAATAAAGAGGAAGATTTAGAAATAGCATATACTGAATTAATAAAAAAAATAGATAATCAAGAAGTAGAAAAAATAGAAATGACAGTTGGAAGTACTTCAACAAAAGTTAAATTAAAAAACATAGAAAAAGAAAAACAAGCTATAGTGCCAAGCACACAAGCATTTATAGAACTTATACAAGAACAAGTAAAAAATGGAAATGAAATTGAGTTAATTCAAAATCCAACTAATATAGGTGTAAGAATAGTACAAACATTATTTTCATTTTTCCCAACAATAATGATATTAATATTATTTATTTTAATTTTTAAAATGCAAGGTTTGGGTGATAAAGGAAAAGTATATGATACTGACAAAAGTGATAATACTAATACAACATTTAAAGATGTTGCTGGGCTTGATGAGGAAAAAAATGAGTTAATAGAAATAGTAGACTTTTTAAAAGAGCCAAAAAAATTTCATGAGATGGGAGCAAAAATACCAAAAGGAATACTTCTTTGTGGAAAACCTGGTACAGGAAAAACCTTAATTGCAAAAGCAATAGCAGGAGAGGCAAATGTTCCATTTATATCAATGAGTGGTTCAGAGTTTATAGAAATGTTTGCAGGGCTTGGAGCATCAAGAGTAAGAAAATTATTTGAAAAAGCTAAAAAAATAGCTCCATGTATAATATTTATAGATGAAATAGATGCAATAGGAGCTAGAAGAACAAATGCATCAGGAGCAGAAAGCGAAAACAATCAAACATTAAACCAATTATTGGTTGAAATGGATGGATTTGAAACAAATGAAACAGTAATAGTTTTAGCAGCCACAAACAGACCAGAAATGCTTGACAAAGCACTTTTAAGACCAGGTAGATTTGATAGACAAGTAACTATAGCATCTCCAGATGCAAAAGGTAGAGAAGAAATATTAAAAATACATGCAAAAGACAAAAAACTTTCAGAAAAAATAAGCTTAAAAGATGTTGCAAATGATACAGCAGGTTTTACAGGAGCAGAACTTGCAAATGTTTTAAATGAAGCGGCAATTATTGCAACAATAAAAAAACACAAAAAAATACAAATGGAAGATTTAGAAGATGCAGTTAAAAAAGTAACAGTTGGACTAGAAAAACATAGTAGAGTAATTTCAGATAAAGATAAGAGATTAACAGCATATCATGAAGCTGGGCATGCAATAGTAAGTAAATTTTTAGAAACACAATTTGATGTAAAAGAAGTTTCTATTATTCCAAGAGGATTAGCAGGCGGATATACAATGTATAAAACAAATGAAGATAAATATTATATATCAAAAACTGAAATGGAAGAAAAATTAGTAGCATTACTTGGGGGAAGAGCAGCAGAAAAAATTGCTTTAAATGATATATCAACAGGAGCAAGTAATGACATAGAAGTAGCAACTCAAATTGCTAAAGATATGGTAACTGTTTATGGAATGAGTGATGATATAGGACCAATTCATTTAAAACAAAAAGACCCATATGAAAGACAAGTATTTGGCGAAAACATTGATGATGCAATTGGAGCAGAAGTAAAAAGATTAATAGATATTGCATATAAAAAAGCACAAGATATTATACTTAGCAATATGGACAAGTTACAAGCTGTAGCAGAAAGACTATTAGAAAAAGAAATAATTTCAGCAGAAGAATTTGAAACATTTTTTAGCTAATTTGTAGGGGAACGGAAGAATGTTTAAAAAATAATATTAATATAATAATAATATGAATTAGTTTGAGTGAGGGTTAAATGATAGAAGCATATAATCAATTAATTAAAAAAATAGATAAAAATAGAGTTTTATTAAATGAACCTATGAAAAAACACACTACATTTAAAATTGGCGGACCTGCTGATATATTTATAAAAGTTGAAGATATTGAAGAATTAAAGTATGCAATTGAAATATTAAATACAAATAATATAAAATCGAAAGTAATAGGAAATGGTAGTAATATTTTAGTAAAAGACCGGAGGAATTAGAGGAGCTATTATAAAATTAAACTTTAAACAAATAGAATTTATAAATGATACAAATTTGCAAGTAGGAGCTGGAGTTTTATTATCTAAAATATCAAATTTAGCATATGAAAAAGGCTTATCAGGTATAGAGTTTGCATGTGGCATTCCAGCAACATTAGGAGGAGCAATAAAAATGAATGCAGGAGCATATGGAGGAGAAATAAAAGATATAATAATTTCTACTACATATATAGACCCAAAACTAAAGTTACATACAATTAATAATAAAGAAAATGAGTTTAGTTACAGAAATAGCAGATTTATAAAAAATAAAGAAGATATAATAATATCTGCAATTTTACAACTAAAAAAAGAAAAAAAAGAAAATATTAAAGCAAAAATAGATTTGAATAATAATTCAAGAAAACAAAAGCAACCAATAGATTTTCCAAGTGGAGGAAGTATATTTAAAAGAACAGAAAAATATATTACGGCTCAGCTAATTGACCAATGTGGTTTAAAGGGATATAATATTGGAGATTGTTATATTTCAGAAAAACACGCTGGATTTATAGTAAATAAAGGTAATGCAACAGCAAAAGACGTAATTTCACTTATTAAATTTGTGAAAGAAAAGGTATATGAAAAATTTAATATTGAAATAGAATTAGAAATAGAGATTTTAGGAGAAGATTAGATTATGAAAAAATTTTTAAATTGGTTTAGAAATAATACAAAAATTAAAAGATGGATGTTTTTAATTTTAATAGGAATTGTTTTAACATGTTTTGGATTTTCCAAAATATTAACATCTGAAAAATTAGAGATAAAAGATTTGATGTTAATAATAGGAACTTTCGTAGCAGGTTTTACATGTTTTGTTGTAGGAATTGTTTATATACAAAAAAGAAATTTAGAATTATTAATTGAAACAAATAAACTAGACAGTAATAAAAAAGAATTAAAACAATTAGTATCAGATAATATTTATAAAAAAGGGCCTAACATTGTGGTAATAGGTGGAGGAAATGGAATTAGCAATATTTTAAAAGGATTAAAAAATTATACAAATAATTTAACTGCAATAGTACCTGTATCTTCATATGGAATTTCATCTACAGTTTCAGTAAAGGAATTAAAATTAAATCCAGTAAAAGATATAAAAGATAGTATAATTTCACTTTCGCCAAACAGTAAACATATGAAAGATTTAATTAATTATACATTTCAAGAAGGAAAATTAAAAGGTTTTACATTTGGAGATATTTATTTATATGTAATGCAACAAATATATGGCGATTTTACTGGTAGCATTGAAAAAATTAATAATATATTGTCAATGGTAGGTAAAATATTACCTGTAACATTAGACGAAATGAAAATATGTGCAGAATTACAAGATGGAACAGTTATAGAAGATAAGAGCAAAATAGCAGATATAGTATCAAATAAAATAACAAAAATAAATAGGGTATATATAAACCCATCAAATTGTAGAACAGCACCAGGAGTTTTAGAAGCAATTGAAAATGCAGATGCAATAATAATTGGACCAGGAAGTTTATATACAAATGTTATACCAAATCTTTTAATAAAGAATGTAGCAAAAACGATTAGAGAGAGTAAGGCTTTAAAGATATACATATCAAATATTATGACAGAGCCAGGGCAAACAGATGACTATGATGTTTCAGATCATATACAAAGCATTTTAGAGCATAGTGGAGATGGAATTATAGATTTTTGTATTTCAGATGTAGGCGAAATAGTACCAGAATATGTGAGAAAATATAATTTGAGAGGTTCTGATATTGTAAATGCAGATTCTTCAAAAATAAGAAGCAAAGGAATAAAATTAATAAAAGGAGAATTAGCTACAATAGAAGATAATTATATAATACATGATTCTGATAAAACTGCAAAATTAATAATAGAATTAATATGTACAGACTTAAGATTTAAAGACCAACACAATAATGAACAATATATGTTGCTAAATACTAAACTAAAGGAAGAAAATAAAAGAGCAAAGAAAACACTACAAAAAGGTAAAGGTTTAAAAGATAAAATAAAAAAACAAGAAACAAAAAAAGGAAGTAAATTTAGTAATAAATATAGAGACAGAATAGAATCTATTAAAGAAAGTGAAAAAACAAGAATAGAAAATATTAAAATACACGAAAAAGCAAAACAATTAATTGAAGAAGAAGAAAAAAAGGAAAAAGCAAAATTTTTAAAAGAAACATATAATAAAAGAAAAAAATAATATTTAAAAAATTATAATTTGGAGGAACACAAATGAAAATAGAAACAAAAGATTTACCATTAAATAATGGAATTGAAAAAGAATGGATTGTCACAAATGGAATAGGGGGATATAGCTCATCTACAATATTAGGAATAAACACTAGAAAATACCATGGGTTATTAGTTAGTCCACTTACTCCTCCAGCGAGAAGATATGTTATTCTTTCAAAACTTGATGAAGCAATACAAATAGATAATAAAGAATACAATATATATTCAAATATATGTAAAAATTATATAGCAGAGGGATTCAAGTATCAAACAGAATTTCAAAAAGAATATATACCAATGTTTACTTATAAAATAAAAGACATTACAATAAAAAAACTAATATGTATGGAATATGGAAAAAACACAGTATGTATATTATATAAAATAAACAATCCTGGAAAGAGTTTTAAATTTACATTATCACCTGTTATGAATTTTAGAGATTTTCATACAATGACAACAAATCATGAGTTTAATTTAAAACAAACTGTTAAAGGGAAAAAAGTAAAAGTAGAAATAGATAATAATTCTAACAATCCAGTATATATGAATGTGTCAGATGGAAAATATATAGAGCATTATAATGATACATTTAAAAACATGTATTATATGGAGGAGGAAAAAAGAGGCTTTTTCCCAGAGGAGAATTTAGTAGTTCCAGGTAGATATGAAATAAGCATACCAGCAGAATCACAAAAAGAGTTATCTTTTATATGTTCATTAGAAGAAAATATAGAAGAAATTAATGTAAAAAAAGTAATTAATAAAGAAATTATAAGAATAAACGAATTAATGTATAAAACAGGATTATTACAAGAAAATCAAGATATTGAATTACTATCTAAAAAAGAAATAGAAAAAAGAAATTTATTAAGAGATTTTTGTATTGCATTAGATAATTTTGTAGTATATAGACCTAGTTTTGCACTTCACACAGTAATTGCAGGATACCCATGGTTTTTAGATTGGGGAAGAGATAGTTTAATAGCATTTGAAGGGTTATTATTAGCAACAAAAAGATTTGAAATTGCTAAAGAAGTATTATTAACAATAATACGAGATACAAAATTTGGACTAGTTCCAAATGGATATTCTGGATATGATAATAGACCATTATATAATAGTGTAGATAGTTCTTTGCTTTTATTTGAAGCAGTATACAAATACT
Source organism: Clostridia bacterium (assembly GCA_030539215.1). Classification (GTDB taxonomy): domain Bacteria; phylum Bacillota; class Clostridia; order TANB77; family CAG-508; genus CAG-452. The sequence continues at coordinate 30,683 of JAUNSM010000004.1, read as the reverse complement.
TGAAATATACAGGCGATTATAAATTTGTTCAAAAAAACATATATGAAAAATTAGTTATAATTATTGATAATTATACAAAAGGAATAGATTTAGATGATAATAATATATTTTTAGATACTGATGGATTAATTTCAGCAGGTACTGAAAACACTCAAAATACTTGGATGGATGCAAAATATGGTGCATATTGTTTTACACCTAGAAATGGTAAAGCAGTTGAAGTAAATAGTATGTGGTACAATAGCTTAAAAATATTAGAAGAATTAAGTAATAAATTTGGAAAAAGAAAAGAAGCAAAAAAATATAAACAATTAGCAGAACAATGCAAAGAATCTTTTGAAAAAGAGTTTTATAATGAAAAAAAGAAATCCTTATATGATGTAATAGGAGATAGTAAAACAAGACCAAACCAATTATTTGCTACATCACTTACTTACCCAGTATTAGAACCAAATGGGCAAATTGCGGAAGAAATGTTTGAAACAGTAACAAAAAAACTTTTAAATAAATATGGATTAAAAACACTTGCAAAAGGTGAACATGGATATATAGATATATATGAAGGCGATGGATTTAAAAGAGATTCAAGCTATCATCAAGGTATAACATGGCCATGGCTTTTAGGATTGTACTATGATACAATAAATAACAAAATAAAAACAGAAAAAGATAAAATTAAGAAAAAAGAACTAGAAATAAAAAAACAAGAATTTATAGAAAGTGTTAGAAAAACATTTGTAAAAGAAATGTATGAAAGAGGAGCAATAGGAACAATAGCGGAGATTTATGATTCCAAAACACCTAATTTGCCAAAAGGGGCAATAGCTCAAGCATGGAGTGTAGCACAAATATTTAAAATAATAAAAGATTATTGGAAAATATAATAAACAAAAATGAGGTAAACAATGAGAATATTAGGAATTGACCCAGGATTTGCAATAACAGGATATAGTATAATCGATTATCAAGGAAACAAATTTAAATTAATAAATAGTGGAGCAATAATAACAAAAGCAGGAGTATCATTTCCATTAAGACTTACAAAAATATATGATGACCTTACAACTATAATTAATGAGTTTAAGCCAGATGCGATTTCAGTAGAAGAATTATTTTTTAATAATAATGCAAAAACTGCGATAAATGTAGCACAAGCAAGAGGAGTAATATTAATAGTAGGATGTAAAAATAATATACCAACATTTGAATACACACCACTTCAAATAAAACAAGCAGTAACAGGATATGGAAGAGCTGATAAAGTACAAGTACAAAAAATGATAAAAACCATATTAAATGTTGAAACCTTGCCAAAATTAGATGATACAACAGACAGTATGGCAGCAGCAATATGCCATGCACATAGTGCAAAATTTGCTGAAAAATTGTAGATATGAGGAAATTATGACAGTAGAAAATTTAGAGAAAGAATTAAAACAACAAAAATTAAATAATATATATTTGTTTTATGGAGAAGAAACGTATCTTCTTGATAGTGCAGTTAAAAAAATAAAAAAAATATTTGGGGAACTGTTATTAGGTATAAATTATATTCAAATAAATGAAACTAATATACAAAACTTAATATCAGATATAGAAACTCCAGCATTTTCATTTGATAAAAAGTTAATTATAGTAAAAAATGCAAAACTATTAAAAAAGGAGAGTAAATCAAATAAAAAAAACAATAATGAGTTGCAGCAAAAAATTGCTAAATATATTGAAGATAACATAAATACAATAAAAAACACAACAGTTATAGTATTTATAGAAGAAGATATTTCAAAATGTGATTTAGTAAAAGTAATTGAACAAAATGGAGTTATTTGTAATTTTGAAAAATTAAAACCTATTGAAATAAAAAAGAGAATAAAAAACATTTGTAATATGTATAAAACAAACATAGGTGAACAAGAGCTACAATTATTTATAGAAACTTGTGGCACAGATATGCAAAATTTAATAAATGAAATTAGAAAACTCATTGAATATGCTTCTCAAGATGGAATAATAACAATAGAAATGATAAATAAATTATCAACAAAACAATTTGAAGCCAAAATATTTGACTTAACAGATAATTTAGGTAAAAAAAATATAGCTAAAGCACTAGAGATTTTAAAAGAATTGTTGTATAATAAAGAACCGATACAAAAAATATTAATTACATTGTATAACCATTTTAAAAAATTATATTTAATAAAATTATGTTTAGAATATAATAGAGATATTTTAGATGTATTAAAATTAAAATCTAACCAAACTTTTTTAGTGTCAAAATACAAAAAGCAAGCTGAATATTTTAAGACAAAAGAGTTAAGAAAAATTTTAGAAGAATTGATAAATTTAGATAGGAACTACAAAATAGGGTTAATTGATATAAATATAGGATTAGAAGCAATTTTATGTACTTATTTAGGATAAAGGATGTGAAGCAATGAAGGTATTATTTGTAATAGGAACAATTTTAGTAATGTTTGGAGTGATACTTATTTATGATGCAAGACCAATAACTAAAAAGGTTTTTGGATTTGGTGATATAAATGATGCAACATTTGGATTAAAACTATTTGGTTTTTTAATTGGCATAATAGGAGCAATATTAATGTATAAATAAGAAGTGAAAGGAGCATATAATATGTTAGACAAAAAATATAATGCACAAGAAAAAGAAAAAAAATGGAGAGACTATTGGAAAGAAAACAAAACATATCAATTTAAGAAAAATGGAAAAGAAATATATTCTATTGATACCCCTCCACCAACAGTAAGTGGAAAAATACATATTGGACATATATTTTCATATACTCAAACAGAAATGTTAGCTAGATATAAAAGATTAAGAGGATATAATATTTTTTATCCATTTGGTTTTGATGATAATGGCCTTCCAAGTGAAAGATTAGTAGAAAAAGAGCAAGGTAAAAGGGCTCATGAAATAGGTAGAGAAGCATTTACAAAATTGTGCTATCAAACTACTGACAAATATGAAAAAGAATTTCAAGAATTGTTTAATAAAATGGGTGTTAGTACAGATTGGGATATATGTTATAAAACAGTTAGTCCATTAAGTATAAAAATAAGTCAAAGTTCATTTTTAGATTTAATAGAAAAAGGGCATTGCTACCATAAAGAAAGCCCAGCATTATGGTGTAATGAATGTTTAACATCAATTGCACAAGCAGAATTAGAAACAAAAACAATAAAAACAACCTTTAATTATGTTAATTTTACAACTGTTGAAGATGGTGAGCAATTTACTATTGCAACAACAAGACCAGAATTATTGCCAGCTATTGTTTCTATATTTATCAATCCAAATGATGATAAAAATAAGCATTTAATAGGAAAAACTGCATACATACCTGTAGTAGATATAAAAGTTCCAATTATGGCTGATAATAAAGTAGCAATTGACAAGGGAACAGGTATTGTAATGTGTTGCACATTTGGAGACCAAACAGATATTGAATGGTGGAAGAAATATAATTTACCATTAAAATACATTTTTACAGAAAATGGTAAAATTATAGATTCTGTGCCAAAATATGGTGGATTAAAAATAAAAGAAGCTAGAAGGCAGATAATTGAAGACTTAAAAGCTGGAGGATATATAGTAAAAATTGAAGAATTAGAGCATGAAGTACAAACACATGAAAGATGTGGCAAAGAAGTTGAATATTCAGTAATAAAACAATGGTTTATAGATATAATGAACCATAAAGAAGAGTTTATAAAAATAGGAAATGAAATAAAATGGCATCCAGCACATATGCATGCAAGGTATGACGAATGGGTTAATAACGTTGCTTGGGATTGGTGTATTTCTAGACAAAGATATTTTGGAGTACCATTTCCAGTTTGGTATTGTAAAGAATGTGGAGAAGCTGTATTTGCAAAAAAAGAGGATTTACCAATAAATCCATTAGTGGATTCTCCAAGAGATAATAAATGCTCAAAATGTGGATGTAAAGAATTTATACCAGACATAGATATAATGGATACATGGGCAACTTCATCAATAACACCATTAATTAATATGAGATATGGTGAAAAACAAAACTATGAAGACATATTAAAACCTATGGGATTAAGAACAAATGCAAGTGAAATTATAAGAACATGGGATTTTTATACAATAGTAAAGAATTTTTATCATTTTGGACAAAGACCATGGAATAATGTAATGATTTCTGGATTTGTTATGGCAGGTAAAGGTGAAAAAATAAGTAAAAGCAAAGGAAATAGTAAGTCAGAACCAATGGATTTAATAAATCAGTATTCTGCAGATGTTATAAGGTATTGGGCTGGAACAGGAAGACTTGGTACAGATGTTGTATTTAGCGAAGAGACTTTACTTCGTGGGAAAAAATTAATAAATAAAATATGGAATGTGTCTAAATTTATTGAAATGCATTTATCAGATTACGAAGATAAAGAATTTAATAATTTTGAATATATTGATAAATGGATATTAGGACGTTTTCAACAAATGGAAAAATCATTTATTAATTATTTAGATGAATACGAAGTAGGGTTAGCATTAAATATTTTAGAAAAATTTTTCTGGGAATTTTGTGATAACTATATAGAAATAGTAAAACATAGACTATATAGACCAGAAGAATTTGGAGACATACCAAGATATAGCGGACAAAAAACAGTATATACATTATTATATAAATTATTGCAAGACTTTAGTATATTCTTCCCATTTATTACAGAAGAAATATTTCAAGAATTATATCATAGCAATAAATCTATTCACACAACTGAAATTGAGTCTTTAAACTATAGCTTTAGTAAAGAAATACAATATGGAAATCAAATTATTGAAATAATAAGTAAAGCTAGAGGAGCAAAAACTAATAATAATGTATCATTAAAAACACCAATAACTATATTAGATTTAGGGTTAGAAAAAGATTTAAAAGATGCAATAGATAAATCTGAAAAAGATTTTAAAGCAACACTATTTATTGAAAATTTAAAAACTAAAATAATTGATAAAGATTACGAAATATACAATATAGAATTAGAACAATTAAAATAAGTAAATAGTTCTAAAAACCTCTGATACTACATAAAATTAAGTAGTTATAGGAGGTTTTTAATATGATTAAAATATCAGAAAATTTATCACAAAATAATAATATAAAAAAAATAATAAAGGGAAGTACTATTTCAATTATAATAACAATAATATGTCTAATAATATTTGCAACTTTACTTAGTTTTACAAGTATATCTGAAAGCACAATACCAACAGTAACAATAGTTATAACAGCAATTAGCATATTAATAGGAAGCAGTTTAACCATGTCAACTGTAAAAAAGAATGGAATAATAAATGGAGCTATAATTGGATTAATATATATAACTATTATTTATCTATTATCAAGTATAATAGAAGGAAACTTTTCATTAAACATATATTCAGTAATAATGGTAATAGGAAGCATATTAGCAGGAGCTTTAGGAGGAGTAATAGGAGTAAATCAGTAATTTTATATAAAAAGGTTGATATTTTCTAATGTTTAATCTCATCCTTGACAATTACACCTTCCGAAAAACAAGGAAAAATTTTTTTCAGAAAAGTATAGACAAAAACAAAATCATCATGTAAAATAAAAATAGAAAAAAGCAACAAACACATTGCAAAAAAACGTAGGGTGTCGCCGCCCTCGGCGACCCGCGACCCATAATCACAGCAATTACAAAACCATCCCAATTAAAAACATTGCAAATTTTTGAATAACCGCAAATTTGACAACAAAAAAAATGCAAATGTAGGGGCGAACTGCGTTCGCCCGTGAACATTCCGTATTGTTCGTTTTGCGGGCGAACACAGTTCGCCCCTACGACCACGAAAATAAATAATTACAACAAACACATTGCAAAAAACGTAGGGTGTCGCCCTTAGTACCCGACACTTTTAATCTATCCCTAGAGCGCCAACGACTTTTTTATCAAAAATTGCGTCCAGTAGTGGAAAAATAATCACGAAATTATGACAATTTTAGTCACGATTTCGTGATTTTATGTAAATTAAGACAAATCCAAACAAAAAAATTAAAAAAATTAAAAATTTTAAGCATGAAAAATAGACCACATAAAATGTAGCAACAAAAAATATATAAAATGGCGAGGAGTATTAAAAAAACGCTCCAACCTACGAATAGAAGAGGAAGAAGAAATTAATTAAGTTTTAATTGAGGTTTAAAAATTTTATTATAAATATTCTTAAAAAATCAGATAAATCACTTGTTATTTTAGAAATAGAATTGTATAATTTGTACATAGAAAAGCACTCCTTTGTTTGGATTTTGTTATGATAGCCTAATTTTAACAAAAAGGGTGCTTTTCTGCAACTATAATTTTAGACATATAATATCATTAAAAGAATGAAAATAAAAAAGTGTCGGGTATTAAACCACTATATAATAACGAGTAAATCAGTAATTTTATATAAAAAGGTTGATATTTTCTAATGTTTAATATAAAATATAAATACAAATTGGAGGTGTTAAATTGATAACATTAGAAGAAATCAAAAAAAATCCGGAAGTACAGGAATTAGTTATAGGAGCACAAAAACAATTAGATGTATTAGGATATACAGAACATTCAGTAAGACATGTTGGAATTGTTTCTAACAGAGCAGGAAAAATTTTAGAAACATTAGAATATGATAAAAAAAGAGTTGAACTTGCAAAAATTGCAGGTTATTTGCATGACATAGGAAATGGAATAAACAGAACAGACCATGCCCATACAGGAGCAATACTAGCATATAATATTTTAAAAGATATGGGAATGGATATAAAAGATAGAACAGAAATAATGTCTGCAATAGGAAATCATGATGAACAAACAGGTACAGCTATAAGTGATATATCTGCAGCATTAATACTTGCAGACAAGTCTGATGTTCATAGAAACAGAGTTGTAAATAAAAACATGGCAACATTTGATATTCATGATAGAGTAAATTATGCAGTAACAAATGCGGATTTAATTATAAGTAATAAAGATAAAAGAGTAACTTTAGATTTAACAATTGATAATCATATTTGCCCAGTACTAGATTATTTTGAGATTTTTATGGATAGAACAATGATGAGTAAATATGCAGCAAAATATTTGCAAATATGGTTTGAATTAATTATAAATGATACAAGATTATTATAGGAGGAGTAAAAATGAAGTCATACAAAATAATAAAAATTATTACAATTATTTTATTAATAGCAATAATATCTGTTGCATCTTTTGGTGGAATATATAAATTAAAAGAATATAAAGTAATAGATGTAGTGCCAGAATATTTATTAGGTATGGAGTTTACAGATAGTAGAATTGTTAACTTTGAAGTAAATAAAAATATTGCATCTACTAATATTTATGATAAAGATGGAAATGAAGTTACCGAAAAACAAGAGGGAGTAGAATACACAGAAGAAAATGGTTATAAAATAGTAGAAAACAAAGTAAATAGTGATGATATATTAACACAAGAAAATTATAAAATATCAAAAGCAGTAATATTAAATAGATTAATTGCTTTAGGAACAGACCAGTATACAATAAAGCAAAACAAAGATAATGGAAACATACAAATTCAAATGACAGAAAATAAAAATACAGATAAAATAATATATTACTTAACTCAAAGGGGAACATTTGAATTAACAGATAATGAAACAGAACAAATTTTATTAGATACAAGTAATATTAAAGATATTAATGTAGTATATGGACAACAAAATAATGAAACCACTGTATATTTACAAATTCATTTAAATAAAGATGGACAAGCAAAGTTAGAAGAAATAAGCAAAACATATGTAGAATCTACAGTTCAAACCACAAATGAAAATGGAGAAACAGAAGATGTAGAACAAAAAAAAGAGGTGGCAGTTGTTTTAAATGGAGAAAAATATAGAACTACTTATTTTGGAGAACCAATAACAGATGGAACTTTAAACATTGCAATAGGAAGTAGTAGTGATAAAACTACATTACAAGATTATAGCTTATTAGCTAGCCAAATAGCAATTGTTTTAAATTCTGGGATATTACCAATTGAATATGAAACAACAAGCTATACAGTAAATTCTACAATAACAAATTTAGAATCTAATATAGTCTTATACATAGTAATTGTAGCCATATTATTAATGATTATATATTCAATTATAAGATTAAAAGCAAATGGAGCATTAGTAGGAGCACTTCAAATAGGATATATAGCATTATTATTATTAATATTAAGATACACTAATATAAAAATAACTATAGAAGGAATAATAGGAATTTTAGTATGTTCAATAATTAATTATATGTATATATATAAAGCATTTAAAAATACAGAAGTAGATTTTATAAAAACATTAACATTAAAATTTTCATTAAAATTAATTCCTGTTTATATTATTGCAGTTATATTTACATTTAATAATATTGCAAATATATCAAGCTTAGGAATGACATTGGTTTGGGGAATTATAACAATGTATTTATATAATTTAGTAATTACAAACATAACAGTAAAAACAATAGAAGATAAATAGGAGGAGGAGAAAATGTTAAAAAATAAAAAGGTATTATTAATACTAATAATATTGTTAGTAATAGTTGTAGCAGGTATTGCACTTATGTGTATAAAAGGAATGAATTATGGATTACTTTATGGACAAAACACTACCATAGAAATGTATTTAAGCACAAAACCAGAAACATCAGATGTTAAAAATATAATAACAGAAATATTTGGAAAAGATAACAATATTAGATTAGTAGAAAATTCAGAAAATGATATATTAATAACAGTAAAATCTGCGAATGAAGAACAAATAAATACTTTGATTTCAAAAATTAATGAAAAATATTCTTTAGCAATAACGGCAAATGATTTAAAAATATTAAATAATCCTAGTATGAATATAAAGGATTTAATATTTTCATACTTAACACCAGTATTTATTACTACTATACTAATCTTAATTTATTTTATAATAAAATATAAAAAAATAGGAATGCTAAAAATTTTAGCTATAACATTATCAACTGTTATAGGAGTTCAATTAATTTACTTTAGCATTTATGCACTTACCAGAATACCTGTAAATGAAATAACAATGCCAATTTCTATGTTATTATTTATTTTATCATTTATTGTATTAGTAGAATCGTTTGAAAAAAGTATTAATAGTAACAAAAAGGCATAAAATATCATATTATATAATAAACAAAAACTCCATTAAAAAATAAATGGGGTTTTTCTATTAATATTTATAGGTGATAAAACATGAGTATAAAAGATATATTTAATAAGTTAAAAAAATATAGGGATAACGAAAATGATATAAAAATAGAAGAACTAAATGAAATAGTAAAAACAAATCCAAATTCAATATTATTAGATGTAAGGAGTCCTCAAGAGTACAATGAAGGACATTTAAATCGGTGCAATAAACATACCAGTATATGAATTAGAAAAGTGCTGTGAGTGCAAATTAAATGATAAAAATAAAATAATAGTAGTATATTGCCAAAGTGGTATAAGAAGTAAAAAAGCTATAAAAATTTTAAAAAAGTGTGGATATAATAATTTATATCATTTAAAAGATGGATTAGATGGAATATAAAAATGTAAACTTAAAAGTGGTCGGAATATAATCCGGCCACTTTTTAAATCTCCATTTGACTGCTTAAAAATCCAGCTGCTGATTGAACTACCTTTAATTCAACATCTCCCATTTTAGTATTTTGTTCTTTAGAAAGTAAAATAACACTTCCGAATTACATCTCCATCAGATATTATTGGATATATAACTTGAGAATTATATCTTTTTTCTTTATTATCATTTTGAGTAATAGGCAAAGCTAGCTCATTATTTTCTTTACTTGTGTATATTTGTTTGTTTTCCATTACTTTTTCAAGTTCATTACTTAAAGATTGCTCTAAAAATTCTTTTTTTGAGCCTCCTGATACAGCTATAACAGAGTCCTTGTCTGTAATACAAGCAATATGACCAGTTGTTTTTGATAAAGTTTCTGCATAACCTGTTGCAAATTCAGAAAGTTCTCCAATAGGAGAATATTTTTTTAGAATAACTTCTCCTTCTTTATCAGTAAAAATTTCTAAAGGATCTCCTTCTTTTATATGAAGAGTTTTTCTTATTTCTTTAGGAATGACAATTCTACCTAAATCATCTATTCTTCTTACTACACCTGTTGCTTTCAAAATTTTCCCTCCTTTATATTTTTTTGAGTTTAAATTTATTATTTGATTTCAATTAAAAATTATGCACAATTTTGACAAAAAAATAAACTAAAATTATTTTACATAAAAAAACATTAAAATTACTTGTAAATATAATAAAAAGTCTATATAATAATACAATAAAACAATTTCAGGAGGATTTGATGAAATCAATAGATTTAAAAGATACATATTTAAATTTTTTTAAAAGCAAAAAACATATAATAATTTCAAGTGCACCAATAATACCAGAAAATGATCCAACATGTCTTTTTAATACTGCAGGTATGCAACCATTAGTGCCATATTTAAAAGGCGAACCACATCCACAAGGAAAGAGATTAGCTGATGTTCAAAAATGTTTTAGAACTAATGATTTAGATTCAATAGGCGATACTACTCATCACACATTTTTTGAAATGCTAGGAAATTGGTCATTAGGAGATTATTTTAAAAAAGAATCAATTACTTGGAGTTTTGAATTTTTAACAAAATGTTTAAATATTCCAGTTGAGAGATTAGCAGTTACAGTATTTAGAGGAAATGACATTGTACCTGCAGATAATGAATCTGCAGATGTTTGGGAAAGTTTAGGAATAAAACAAGAAAGAATTGCATTTTCAGATGAAGAAAGTAATTGGTGGCCAAATATTGACCTAATAGGACCTTGTGGACCAGATACAGAAATATTTTATTGGAGAAGTAATGAAGAAGTTCCTAAAGAATTTGACACTAAAAATGAAAATTGGGTAGAAATTTGGAACAACGTTTTTATGCAATATAATCATGAAGAGAATGGAAAGTTTGTACCATTAAAAAACAAAAATGTTGATACAGGACTAGGAGTAGAAAGGGTAACAGCAATTTTAGAAGGTTATACAGATAACTATAAATCTTCTATATGGAAAGATGTAATTCAAAAAATAGAAGAAATTTCTAAATTATCATATGATGATGAAAAATATACAAAAAGCATGAGAATAATAGCAGATCATATAAGAGCAATTGTAATGATATCAGGAGATAATGCAGGAATTAAGCCATCAAATACAGACCAAGGATATATATTAAGAAGGTTAATTAGAAGAATGATAAGATATGCTAAAAAATTAGACATAGATATAAATACTAATTGGGAGCAAGAATTAGCAATATTAATAATTAATAAATACTCAAAATATTATAATGAGCTTGAAAAAAACAAAAAAGATATTTTAGAAACTTTAAAAAATGAAAAAATAAAATTCAATACAACACTTGAACATGGATTAAAAGAATTTGAAAAAGTAGTAAAAAACTTAAATGGAGACATAATAAATAAAGATATAGCATTTAGACTATATGATACATTTGGATTTCCTATTGAACTTACAAAGGAATTAGGAGAAGAGCTGAATTTAAAAGTTGATACAAAAGGATTTGAACAAAAGTTTAAAGAACATCAAGAAAAATCTAGAGAAGGAGCAACTCAAAAATTTAAAGGAGGATTGGCATCTACAGGAGAAACAGAAACAAAGTATCATACAGCAACACATCTTTTAAATGCTGCATTAAAGCAGGTGCTAGGAGCTCACGTTCATCAAAAAGGAAGTAATATAACAGAGGAAAGAATGAGATTTGATTTTTCACACCCTGCAAAAATGACAGATGAGGAAAAACAAAAAACAGAAGAATTAGTCAATAAATATATAAATATGGCGATACCTGTAGAAAAACTAGAAATGAAAAAAGAAGATGCATTAAAATTAGGAGCAGAAGCTATGTTTATAGATAAATATGGAGACATGGTTTCAGTATACAAAATAGGAGATATATCTTTAGAATTATGTGGTGGACCACATGTAACAAACACAAATAAATTAGGAAAATTTAAAATAAAAAAAGAAGAAGCTTCGTCAGCAGGAGTAAGACGTATAAAAGCGATACTAGAAGATTAAATTTTTATATAAATTATTTATTATTGAATGGAGGATAAAAAATGGAGGATTGTATATTTTGCAAAATAATAAAAAAAGAAATACCATCAAAAATTGTATATGAAGATGAAGAAATAATAGCATTTAGGGATATTAAGCCAGTAACGCCAGTCCATGTATTAGTAATACCTAAAAAACATATAGAATCATTATTAGATTTAAAAGAAGAGGACGAAAAATTAATAGGCAAAATATATACAGTAATAAATAAAATTGCAAGACAAGAAGGAATAGCCGAAAAAGGATTTAGAGTAATTGTAAATTGTGGAGAAGATGGGGGACAAGAAGTAAAACATTTACATTATCATTTATTAGGCGGAAGAAAACTAGGAATAAAAATTTGTGGATAAATATACAAAAAAGTAAGATTATATGGTATAATATAAGTGTAAGGATATATTATTAAAAATTAAATTTTATAAACGTATTATCGTTGGAATGGAGGTTAATATGTTAGCAAGTAAATATGGGAACATTTTAACAATAATTTTAGTAATAGTAATAGTAGCAATATTAGTTGGAACAGGCTTTTTAGTATACAATTATGTAATAAAACCAAACAACAATAAAAGAAATATAGAAGCAATTGCAGAATTTGATAAAAATGTAGAAGAAACACAAAGTGAAAATCCAACAGAAGAGGAAAATCCAACTATAACACCTACAGAGAGCACGGGAACACCAGAAACAGCAAAAAAGAAAACATATTATAATGGATTTGTAATGGTAGGTTATATAACAATACCTAAAACAAATGTTAAACAACCAATATTAGATGTTGTTACACCAAAATCATTAGATACAGCAGTTGCTGTTTTATACCCTAGTAATCCACAATTAAATCAACCTGGAAATGTTGTTATTGTAGGACATAATTACAGAAATGGACAATTCTTTTCAAATAATAAAAAATTATCGACAGGAGATAAAGTAAAAATAAAAGATACAACAGGAACAGAACTTACATATACAATATATGAAATATTTGAAACAACAGAACAAGACACAAGTTTTTATTCAAGAAATACTAATGGAGCAATAGAAGTTACATTATCTACCTGTACAGATGATACTAAAGCAAGAACAATAATACTTGCAAGAGTAGAATAAACAAAAAAGGGCATTAATAATTAAAATAAACAAATAGAGAAAGGCTGTACATACAGTCTTTCTCTAAAATTAGAAAACCACTATCTAGTAACGGCTTACTTAAATATTTGCAAAAAGCATTGACAAAAGCTTAAAAATTAATTAAAATAGAACATGTGATTTTTGTTACATATAAAAAATGGTGGATGTAGCTCAGTTGGTTAGAGCGCTGGTTTGTGGCACCAGAGGCCGTGGGTTCAAGTCCCATCTTCCACCCCATATAAAAATAAATAGACCAATAAATATTGGGGTGTAGCCAAGCGGTAAGGCACCAGACTTTGACTCTGGCATGCGGCGGTTCGAATCCTCCCACCCCAGCCAAACAAAAAAATTGTAATTCTCTCTGTAGAAAATAGAGAGATTTTTTTATAGGGTGATTTCATAAATAGAGGAAACGTGAAAAGAGTTTGACAAAACAAAAGAACAAGTTTATACTTATCGTGATGTGGAATGAAAACAAATCAAAATAAAAATGAGGTAATTAAAAAGAGATTAATAAAGACAGTAATGGATGAATAATTATTATAGAAAGAGAGTGTTGTTTTTATGTATGATGTTATAATAATAGGTGCAGGACCTGCTGGAATATCAGCAAGTTTATATACACGGTAGAAGTAATTTAAAAACTCTTGTTATATATAATGATATATCTAGCTTAGAAAAAACTGATAATATAGAAAATTATTATGGATTTCAAAATGGAGTAAAAGGAGCAGAATTATATAGTGCTGGAATAAATCAAGCAAAAAAATTAGGAATAGAAGTAAAAAATGAAGAAGTAATTAAAATAGAATGTAATTTAAAGATATTTAGTATTACAACCGTTAATAACGAATATAATTCAAAGGTAGTAATATTTGCAACTGGTAATAAAAAAAATACACCAAATATAAAAGGTATAAAAGAATTTGAGGGAAAAGGTGTAAGTTATTGTGCAATTTGTGATGGCTTTTTTTACAAAGATAAAAATGTAGTAGTAATTGGAAGCGGAAACTATGCAATATCAGAAATAAATGATTTAATAAATATAACAAAACAAATAACAGTATTAACAAATGGAGAAAAAGCACCAGAAATTAGAGCAAATAATGTAAAAATAAATGAAAAAGAAATAAAAGAAATTCGAGGAAAGAATAAAGTAGAAGAAATAGAATTTAAAGATAATAGCAACTTAAAAGCAGATGGAATATTTATTGCACAAGGGATTGCAGGAAGTTTTGAATTTGCAAAGAAATTAGGAATATTAATGCAAAATAATGCAATATTAGTAAATGAAAAAATGGAAACAAATATACCAGGAATATATGCATGTGGAGATTGCACAGGAGGATTACTACAAATATCTAAAGCTGTTTATCAGGGCGCAATTGCAGGACTAGAAGCAATAAAGTATTTAAAAATATAATAATAGGTATGATATATTATTATATAGTAAATAATAAAAATAAAAGGAGGAAAGTAAAGTGAATGTATTAAAAATAACAAGTAATAATTTTGAACAAGAGGTATTAAAATGTGATAAGCCAGTATTAATTGATTTTTATGCAGATTGGTGTGGACCTTGTAAGATGATGTCACCAATAATAGATGAAATTGCAGAAGAAAAAACAGGAATCATAGTGGGAAAAGTAAATATAGATGAAGCTCAAGATTTAGCAGTGAAATATAATGTTATGAGTATACCAACGATAATAATATTTAAAGATGGAAATATATATAAAGAATTTGTTGGAGTAACAAGCAAAGAAAATATATTAAATGAATTAAACTAATAATAAAGCATTGCAAAAAGCAATTGAATCATATAGAATAACTAATAAGCAAAAGGAAAATTTAAGAAAAATAAAAAGGTAAAATAAAATGAAGAAAATTGTGACAATTCAAGACATATCTTGTATAGGAAAATGCTCATTAACAGTTGCACTTCCAATAATATCTAGTATGGGTATAGAAACGGCGGTTATTCCAACAGCTGTACTTTCAACTCATACAGCATTTAAAGATTTTACATATAGAGATTTGAGTTTAGATATACCTTTAATTCAAAAGCATTGGAAAAAGGAGAATTTTAACTTTAATGCAATATATACAGGATATTTAGGCTCAATTAATCAAATTGATATGATACAGGATTTTTTTCAGGAATTTAAAACAACTAGTAATTTTATATTTATAGATCCTGTTATGGGGGACAATGGAAAATTATATACTGGATTTAATCAAAAATTTGCTACTAAAATGGCAAAACTTTGCAAGATGGCGGACATAATAGTACCAAATTTAACAGAAGCAAGTTATATGCTAAAAAAAGAATATAAAGAAGAATATACTAAAGAAGAAATAAAACAGATTTTAGTTAGTTTAAGCAATTTAGGACCAAAGAAAGTAATACTTACAGGAGTTAGCTTTAATAAAAATGAATTAGGAGTTATAACATATGATAAAAAAACCAAGAAATTCTTTTCATATTTTAAAGAAAAAATTGATGTTAAATACCATGGAACAGGTGATGTTTTTTCAAGTACATGTGTAGCTGCATTAGTAAATAACTATTCTTTAGAAAAAAGTATAAAAATAGCTACAGATTTTGTATGGGAGGCTATTAAACATACATATAACACAAAAGGAAAAGATGCATATGGAGTTGATTTTGAAAAAAAGTTAGGAACAATAATAAATTATAAAGAAGGAAGTAACATATGAAAATATTAACAGATATAATTACAAATAAATATATTTACATACCAGTATTATTATGGCTTTGCATACAAATTTTTAAAGTGATTTACGACTTAATAAAGGCGAAAAAATTTAATTTTAGAAGAATAGTAGGAGCAGGAGGAATGCCGAGTTCTCATGCAGCTTCGGTATGTTGTTTAACTACATTGATTGGTAAATATCAAGGATTTAACAACTATCAATTTGCATTTGTTTTAATGTTTTCACTAATTGTAATGTATGATGCATGTGGAGTAAGAAGAGCGGCAGGTAAACAAGCTAATATATTAAATAAAATAATATCAACACCTAATTTAACAGGAGTGGAAGTGCAAGAAAAACTTGTAGAGCTTTTGGGACATACTCCAATTGAAGTGTTTGTAGGAGCTTTATTAGGTATAATAGTAGGTATAATATTTTAAACGGTGTATAAAAAAATATTTTGCTAAAAAGTATTTGACAAACTATAGTTTTTAATAGATAATTAATAGGTATTTAATAAAAAACTTAAGAAAAAAATTAAAAAACACAAAGGAGGCAAATAGTAATATGTACATATTTAATAAAATTACAGTAAATCCACAATTACCCAAAAAAATAGAAAAATTATCAGACATATCAAATAATTTATGGTGGTCATGGAATACCGAGTTTTTAAAACTATTTAAAAGAATAGATATAGATTTATGGGAGAGATGCGGAAAAAATCCCGTAAAGTTTTTGAAACAAGTAGAACAAGAAAAATTAGAAATTATTAATAATGATTCTGATTTTATAAAAGAATATAATAAAAATGTTGATAATTTTGAAGCATACATGAACAGTAAAAATACATGGTTCAATAAAAATTATTCTGAAAACAAAAATGATTTAATAGCATATTTTTCAGCCGAATATGGATTAGACGAAATACTACCTATATATTCGGGTGGACTAGGAATGTTATCAGGAGACCATTTAAAATCATCAAGTGATTTAGGAATTCCTTTAGTAGCAGTAGGACTATTATATAAAAATGGTTATTTTCATCAAAAAATAAACAGAGTAGGTGGACAAGAAACTGAATACCATAATATAGATTTAGAAAATTTACCTATTAATCCAGTAAAAAAAGAAACAGGAGAAGATTTAATAATATCAGTAAAAATGCCTAATGAAAAATTATATTTAAAGATTTGGAAAATAGAAGTAGGTAGAGTAAATTTATATTTATTAGATTCAGACATAGATGAAAACATAAAAGAATACAGAGGGATAACTTTAAGCTTATATGGCGGAGACCAAGAAATGAGAATTCAGCAAGAAATAGTTTTAGGTATAGGTGGAGTAACTTTATTAAAAGAGCTTGGACTTACTCCAACTGTTTATCATATGAATGAAGGTCATTCTTCTTTTCTAGTATTAGAGCTAATAAAAAATATAATGGAAAATAAAAAAGTGTCTTTTAACATAGCTAAAGATATAGTAACAGCAAAAACATTATTTACAACACATACACCTGTGCCAGCGGGAAATGATATATTCCCAACAACTTTAGTTGAAACATATTTTAAAGATTTTTGGAAATCACTAGGAATTTCAAAAGAAGAATTTTTAGAATTAGGAATGAAGCCAAAGGAAGAGGACAAAACTAAATTTAATATGGGAATATTAGCTTTAAAAGTAGCAGGAAAGAAAAATGGAGTAAGCAAACTTCATGGAGCAGTTTCTAGGGAGCTTTTTGCAGAGATATGGCCTGAAATTGCACCTAATGAATCACCAATTACACATATAACAAATGGAATACATACTTGTACTTGGCTTGCACCAACGCTTAAAAAATTATATAATAAATATTTAACTCCTTATTGGCAAGATAAAATACATATAAATGAAACTTGGGAAAAGATAAATAATATTCCAGATGAAGAATTATGGAATGACCATAAATTGAGGAAAGAAAAACTTTTAAAACTTGTAAATGAAAATGTGACTAATAGATTAAGAAATGCTGGAATGCATTATGAACAAATAAGGGAAATAACTTCAAAGTTAAATTCTAATGCATTGACTATAGGATTTGCAAGAAGATTTGCAACATATAAAAGAGCAACATTAATATTTAATGATTTAGAAAGAATTACTCAGATTTTAAATGATGAATCAAGACCTGTTCAATTAATATTTGCAGGGAAAGCACATCCTAAAGATATAGAAGGGCAAAATTTAATAAAAAGAATACATGAAATATCTATGATGCCACAATTTAAAGGAAAAATATTTTTACTAGAAGGATATGATATTGCAATGGCAAGACATTTGATTTCTGGAGTAGATGTATGGCTTAATAATCCAAGAAGACCTATGGAAGCTTCAGGAACAAGTGGAGAAAAGGCTTCTGTAAATGGAGTTGTAAACTTTAGTATATTAGATGGATGGTGGGCAGAAGGATATAATCAAAAAAATGGTTGGGCAATTGGTTCAAATACTGAATATTACTCATATGAAGAACAAGATAAAGCAGATAGCGAAAGCATATATAATATATTAGAAAATAAAATAATATCAGCATATTATAATAAACAAAATGGTATATCAAAAGAATGGATTACATTAATGAAAAACTCAATAATATCAACAGGAGGAAACTATAGTACTGCTAGAATGTTAAAAGATTATACCGAAAAACTATATATACCTTTATGTAATTTAACAAATAAATATTTTAAAAACTTAAATTTAGTTACAGAATATAATGAAATAAAAAATAATTTATATGCAAATTGGGAGGATATATTAATTACACAAAACAATAATTTAGATAATATATCTATAGATGCAGGAAAAAACATAGAAGTATCTTGTACAGTTAAATTACCAAATATTAATCAAGAAAATATAGAAGCTCAAGTATATTACGGAAAGATATTAGATGATGGAACAATTGAAAACATAAGCATAATTCCAATGGAATTAACAGAAAAAAATGAACAAGACAAAAAATACACATATAATGCAAAAATAGAATTAAAAACAGGTGGGAATTATGGATATACATTTAGAGTAATGCCAAAACATGAAATGTTATTAGATAGTACGAATTTAAATTTAGTAAAATGGATAACAAAATAGGAAAAGAAAAGCATTTTAGAAGACTAGTAAGTCGAAATTTATTTGATTTACTAGTTTTTAATAGTATTACAACTTAAAAAATCCACTGTTATTTATATGGAAAAAATCCTACAAAATGTTTTTAATTTCCATATAAAAATACAATAAAATACTTGATTTTACATATCTACTTATATATAATTAAGATAAAAGAAACAAGACAAATAAAGTGGAGGAAACTTAAGAAAAATGAAATCTATTAGAAAATATAAATCAACAATACTTATATTAGTGGATATTTTAATAGTATCTATTAGCTATTTTATAACAGCATATTTGTTAACAAATAATGATCAATTTTTTGCGAATATAACTTTAATTTCTAATACAGCAATTATGTCGATAATTATATATCAAATAATTTTTGGAATTTTTGAGACATATAAAAATATAACAAGATATGAAAATGGCAAAGATTATATTATGTATATATTTTTATGTGCTTTATCTGGTTTATCAGTTTTGATATTAAAAGGTTTAGTAAGATTTGCTTTAATATCTATTAAACAAATAATTTTATCAAATATATTTATTGCGATAGCAATGATTAGTTATAGAGTAATTATAAGATTTATATTAACATCAAGTGTACAAGAAAAGGAAGATGAAAGAAGAAACAACCTTTTAATAATAGGCGCTGGAGAAGCAGCTAGAGAAATAATAAAAACAATAAAAACAAAAATGAAAAATAAATATAATTTAATTGGATTAATAGATGATAATCCAAACAAACTAAATTATTTAATATCAGGTGTAAGAATATTAGGAGATAGATATCAAATAGAGGAAATATGCAAACAAAATAAAGTAGATTATATTTTCTTTTCAATAGCTAATATTCCAAACATAGAAAAAAGGGAAATAATTAACATATGTCAAGAAACAGGAGCAAAATTAAGAATTTTACCAGGAACAGCAGATATAATAAAAAATAAAACAATGTTACAAAACTTAAGAAATGTAGAAATAGATGATATTTTAGGAAGAGAACCTATAATTTTAAATAATAAAAATATTGGAGAATTAATAGAAAATAGATGTATTTTAGTTACAGGAGGACGGAGGCTCAATTGGCTCTGAACTTTGTAGACAGATAGTTAATTACAACCCTAGAACTCTTGTAATATTAGATATATACGAAAACAACTTATATAATATAGAAATGGAATTAAAACAAAATCATTTTGATGACAAAATAGAAATTGTAGCAATAATTGGAAGTGTTAGAGACAAAAAAAGATTAGAAAAAGTATTTGAACAATACAAACCATATTTAGTATTTCATGCAGCAGCACATAAACATGTTCCATTAATGGAAACAAGTCCATTAGAGGCAATAAAGAACAATGTTATAGGTACATACAATGTAGCAAAATGTGCAGATAAATATGGAGCAAAAAGATTTATATTAATTTCAACAGATAAAGCAGTTAATCCTACAAACATAATGGGTGCAAGTAAAAGAATGTGTGAAATGGTAGTACAAGCAATGAATAAAATAAGTGATACCCAATTCGCAGCAGTAAGGTTTGGAAATGTTTTAGGAAGCAATGGTTCTGTTGTGCCATTATTTAAAAAACAAATAGCGACAGGAGGACCTGTTACAGTAACACATAAAGAAATAACTAGATTTTTTATGACAATACCAGAAGCAGTGGGATTAGTTTTGCAAGCAATGAGCTATGCAGAAGGTGGAGAAATATTTGTATTGGATATGGGAGCACCTGTAAAAATATATGATTTAGCAATAAGTTTAATAAAATTATCAGGTTTAGAGCCAGATGTAGATATACCAATAAAAATAACAGGGTTAAGACCAGGAGAAAAGCTATATGAAGAATTATTGATGGCAGAAGAAGGATTAAGACAAACTGCACATAATAAAATATTTATAGGTAAAATACATGATGTAGAATATTCTAACATGGAAAATGGTATAGAAACATTAAAACAATTAACTCAAAATGAAGATATTACAATGGAAGAAATAAAAAATACAATAAGAAAAATTGTACCTACATATAGAGAACCAGATGAAGTTAATAATGAAGAAATAAACAAGAAAAACGAAGCTAAAAATGTAATAGATATAAAAGTATTAAACAAACTAAACAATAATTCAGATGAGCAAGCAGTAGTATAAAAAAGTAAGGAAACAAACGAATGCAAAAAGTAGTATTAATAATTTTAATAATAATATGGATGGTAACAGTATTTTACTTTTCTAACCAACCGGGTGAAGAATCTGGTAGTACAAGTGGAAGAGTAATAACAAGTCTTATGAAAATATTTTCAAAAAAACCAACAAACGAAGAAATACAAAAACTACAATTACCAATACGTAAATTAGCACACTTTACAATTTATGCAATAGGAGGCATACTTACAATATTATTGTTAAGTCAATATAACATACCATTAATACAAAAAATAATATATAGTCAATTATTTTTAAGCATATACGCAATATCAGATGAATTCCATCAATATTTTATACCACGGAAGAACATCAACAATTACAGATGTATTAATAGATTCATTGGGTGCATTTGTTGCAATAATGTTAATTGGAGTTATGTTTTTAAAAAAATAGAAAGAAGGAAAAGAATTGAAACCATACATAATAATAAAAAGCATATTAGATATATTTTTATCATTAATAGTACTTATAATTTTATTACCTCTTTTTTTAATAATTTCAATAATAATAGAACTAGAATCAAAAGGACCAGTATTTTTTAAACAAAAAAGAATAGGAAAAGACAAAAAAATATTTTACATATATAAATTTAGAACAATGAGAAAAGATACACCAAAAGATACACCAACACATATGCTAAAAAATCCAGATACATACATAACAAAATCAGGTAGAATATTAAGAAGAACAAGTATAGATGAACTTCCACAACTTATAAATATATTAAAAGGAGAAATGTCTATAATTGGACCAAGACCAGCATTATGGAATCAGGATAATTTAGTAGAAGAAAGAGATAAATATAATGCAAATAATATAAAACCAGGATTAACAGGATGGGCACAAGTAAACGGAAGAGACGAATTAGAAATACCAATAAAAGCAAAATATGATGGAGAATACATACAAAAAATTTCATTTATATTTGATTGCAAGGTATTTATAAAAACAATAATAAATGTATTTAAACATGATGGGGTTGTAGAAGGAAGCAAAGATAAAGAAGAAATTGAGGTGTAGAGGATAAGAATGAAAAAAGTATTATTTGTTGCAACTGTCGAAAGTCATATAATTCATTTCCATGTTGAACACTTAAAATTATTTAAGGATAAGGGTTATGAAGTACATGTAGCAGCTAAAGGATTAGCAAAAATAGAATATTGTGATAAGCATTTTAATATAGCTTTTGAAAGAAATCCATTAAAATTAAATAACATGAAAGCATATAAACAATTAAAAAAAATAATAAATGAAAATAACTATGAAATAATACATTGTCATACACCAGTTGGAGGAGTATTAACTAGATTAGCGGCAAGAGAGACAAGAAAAAAAGGAACAAAAATATTTTATACTGCACATGGCTTTCATTTTTATAAAGGAGCACCACTAATAAACTGGCTAATATATTATCCAATAGAAAACTGGCTATCAAGGTACACAGATTGTTTAATTACAATAAATAAAGAAGATTATGGTATAGCAAAAAAAAATTTTAAAAAATGTCCTCAAATTGAATTAGTAAATGGAGTAGGAGTATCTAAAAATAAATTCACTTTTGATATATCAAATCAAGAAAAAATGCAATTAAGAAAAGAATTAAACATAAAAGAAGATGATTTTGTAATTATATATACGGCAGAATTAAGTAAAAGAAAAAATCAATCAATGGCAATTAAAGTATTAAAACAAATTTTGGATAATGGCTATAGTGATGTTAAAGTTTTATTACCAGGTATTGATTCAATGAATGGTAGATACCAAGCTTTATCTAAAAAATTGAATGTCGAAAAAAATATCAGATTTTTGGGATATAGAAAAGATATCCCTAAATTATTAAACATTTCTGACATTGCAATTTCAACTTCAAAGCAAGAAGGATTAGCAGTAAATATAATGGAAGCAATGATATTAGGGCTACCATGTATCGTGACAAATTGTAGAGGGAATAGAGACTTGATAGAAGATCAGAAAGATGGTTATATTTGTGAAATAGATGATGTAAATGATATGACTCAAAAAATATTAAATATTAAAGAAAATAAAAGTAAATTAAATATATTTGGAGCATATGCTAGAAAAGAAATTCAACCATACTTGTTAGATAATATAATACCTAAATTAAAAAGACTATATTATAATGAATAAGAATATAAAAAGATATATGAGCTAATATTTAAAACAAAAAGATTATGAAGATTTATAGGGGGAAAATAATATAATGAAAAAAACAATAATAGGGTTAATTGGAATTGAAATAGATGATAATTATAAATGGAAAGATACATTAATTATAGATGAAAATGTAGCTAGTATGGATGAAAAAGAATATTTAAAATGTAAAGAATTTATTAAAGTTAAATATAATAAAAAAATTGACTATTCAAAAGCAAGAAAAATAGAAGAGAAAATATATGGATGTGAAGAATATATATATGATCATGAAAAGAAAACAAAAATATATTTTAAAAATGAAACAACTTGTGTGATTGAGACAAATCAAGAGGCAAATGAATGGATAATGATTATGTTAAACATTATGCTTTTAAAACAAAACTACTCAATTATACATGCAGCAGCAGTTTCTAACGAAAAAGGTGCATTATTATTACCTTCTTGGGGAGGAGTCGGAAAAACAGCATCAGTTGCAAAATTAATAAAAAAAGGATATAAGCTACTAGGAGATGATATGAATATAATTGATGAGAAAGGAATAATCTATCCTTTACCTAAAAAGTTTGTACTTTATTTTTATCACAAAGACCTATTTCCAGAAGTGTTTTCAAAAAAAGGACCAAGATGTAATAATTTTGTTAATAACATTTATGAATTAATAAAGCAACCTATAAAAAGAGTATTGAGATGTATACCAGGTTTATTA
Organism: Clostridia bacterium; assembly: GCA_030539215.1. Lineage (GTDB taxonomy): Bacteria > Bacillota > Clostridia > TANB77 > CAG-508 > CAG-452. The sequence goes on along the minus strand of JAUNSM010000004.1, from coordinate 6,342 downwards.
GCTTATTTAAGAAAACATAATCCACAATCTATTAGAGTATCTCCAGTAGAGATATTTGGCAAAGATGTAATTGGAAATAAAACAAATATTAATCAAATTATATGGATTGAAAGAGGAAATGAAAATAGTGAAAATAGTGCTATTGATTATAAAACAATAGCAAATAAGGCTGTTTCAGTTACATTAAATGAAATATTTGGAAGTAATATGTCTGCTATTTTAACAATGTGTGGATTTAATCAATTGGAAATAACAGATATATTTGAAAAAATGTATAAAATATATCTGGAAGCATTTAAAAATACACAAACAAAATATATAAAGATTTCTACGATGGAAAATGTATCCAAAGTAGCAGATGAAGTAATTAGAAGTAGCGAGGAATAGAGAAAATGAATATATTATTCTTTTTAGATGTAAAACTAATTAAAAAAGATAATCAATATTATACAACAGGAGCAGTTAATTATAATTATTTAAATGGACATAGATTAACTGAAGAAGACAAACTTGTTGTAATTTGCAGAGAAGATAAAGATATAAGGAATTCAAACAAAGTGTTAAGTTTATCTAGTGGAAAAAATATAAAGTTCATTACAATTAATAATTATAGTGAGTTTTATAAGAGAGATATAAAATTAATAATAAATAAAGAAATAAAAAAAAGTGAATTGTGTTTTATAAAATTACCAAGCTATATTGGAATAATGTCATATAATAAAGTAGTAAATAAAAATAAAAAATATATCATAGAAATGGTAGGATGTGCATGGGATTCAATATGGAATTATGGAAATATAATAGGAAAATTAGTTGCACCAATAATTTTTCTTATAAATAAATATTATGTAAAAAAATCAAACAACGTAATATATGTATCTAATAGTTTCTTACAAGAAAGATATCCAACTAAAGGTAGATGTATATCATGTTCTAATGTAAAACTAAAAGACGTTAAAACTGAAGTGCTAGAGCAAAGAATAAAAAAAATAAATTCATATAAAAATAATCAGCAAATAAAATTAGGATTAATTGGTTCTTTAAATGTTGGATTTAAAGGACATGCTCAAGCAATTAAAGCACTGTCATCAGTACAAAAAGAATATAATAATATTGAATTGCATTTTTTAGGAGCAGGAGGACAACAACAATGGAAAGATTTAGCAAAAAGATATAATGTAGAATCAAAGGTGTTTTTCGATGGAACTTTACCATCAGGAGAACCAGTAATGAAATGGTTAGATGAAATAGACATATTTTTAATGCCAAGTTTGCAAGAGGGACTTCCAAGAGCTATGATTGAAGCTATGAGTAGAGGTTGCCCTATTGTAGGAATGAAGACAGGAGGAATTCCAGAATTAATAGACAATGAATTTATTTGCAAAAAAAAAGATTATAAGAAAATGACTAACAAAATAGAATTATTAATTTCAAATAGAGATTTAATGAAAAAACAAGCAAATAAGAATTTCGAAGAATCAAAAAAATACTTGGAAAAAGATTTAAATGACAAAAGGAAAAGTTTTTTAAATATGATTATAAAAGAAAATGAGGTATAATATGTACAGAATATTACAATTAATAGAAAGCATTTTTAGAGTTTTAAGGAATAAGATTAAAATATTATATTGGAAAATAAAATATGGCAAAAGGTTAAAAATTGGAAAAGGATTGAAATTTAGAAATAATTTTATAATTAATATAAATGAAAATGGATATTTAGAAATAGGAGAGAATAATTTTTTTAATAATTATTGCTCAATTAATTGTCACACATTTATTTCAATAGGAAATAATAATTCATTTGGAGAAAACGTAAAAATATATGATCATAATCATGTTTTTAACACAAAAAACAGTTTAAAAAAAGGAAATTTTAATACAAATCCAATATGTATTAAAAATGATAATTGGGTAGGAAGTAATACAGTTATTTTATCAAAATGCAATATAGGTAATTGTAATGTGGTCGGTGCAGGAACAATTGTAAATGAAGTAATAGAGGATGAAGAAATTGTAAAAAATTCAAGAACTTTAGAAAAAAGAAAAATAAAATTTAAGAAATGATTTAATAAGATAAAAGAGATTATTTAAAATATTTCTAGAATTAATATTAAAAAGATAGAGGAGAAAGTAAAATATATGATAAGAGTATTACAGATAGTTAATTCAATGGATAGAGGTGGAATACAAACTACATTAATGAATATTTTTAGAAATATAGATAGAACAAAAGTAGTATTAGATTTCCTATTGCAAACAGATAAAAATTGTGATTATAATAAAGAGATTTTAGCATTAGGTGGAAGAATATATTCAATAACACCAAGAAGAAAAAATTTATTAAGACATAAAAAAGATATAGAAAAGTTTTTTAATGAGCATTCTGAATATAATATTGTACATATGCATGTAAGTTCATTAACATATATTATGCCACTAAAAATAGCAAAAAAATATAAAATTCCAGTTAGAATAATACATAGTAGAAATTCAAAACAAGGAGGGAGCAAAAAAAGCAAAATCGTACATTATTTAATTCATAGAATTAACAAACTATTTATAAAAAACATTGCAACAGATTATTTTTCGTGTTCAGACCTTGCAGGAAAGTGGTTATATAGTAATAAAATCTTAAATAGTAATAAATATAAGATAATTAATAATGGAATAGATAGTGAAAAATTTGTTTTTTCAGAAAGTAAACGAAAACAAATGAGAGAACAGCTAAAATGTGATAATAAAATTTGTATTGTTAATGTTGGAAGATTTCATAAACAAAAGAACCATATATTTTTAATTAAAGTATTTCAAGAAATATATAAACAAGATCATAATAGTATGTTATACTTAATAGGGGAAGGAAGTTTGAGACAAGAATTAGAAAATGAAATTAAATGGCTAAAAATGCAAGATAATATAATTTTATTGGGAAAACAAAAAAATGTTAATGATTTTTTACAGGCAATGGATATTTTTGTAATGCCATCGTTATATGAGGGATTACCAGGATCTGTTATAGAAGCACAAGGTTCAGGACTTCCATGCTTATTATCTGATACTATTACAAAAAATGTAGCAATAACAAAATTAGTTAATTATATGTCTTTAAATAGTAAACCAATTGAATGGGCAAATACGATTAATTTATTGTTAAAAAATATAAAGAGAAGAAATACAAGAGAAGAATTAATAAAATCAAATTTTGACATAAGAGATGTTGCCAAAGAAATAGAAAAATTTTATATAGAAAAAACAAAGGAATGTGAAAATGAATAAGGAAATAGTAGTATATTATGGATCAATTGTTTTAGCATCATTGTTTGCTGGATTAGCACAAAAGTTTGCCAAAAAGGAAAACAAAAAAATAATTAAATTAAATAGATGCCTTTGGATAATATCTTTTCTTTTACTTTTGCTTCCAATAGGATTTAGAACATGTGGGGTTGGAGTAGATGATAATAATTATAAATTAATGTTTGACAATACAATTAAGAATGGTGTTATTAAACAGTTTTTAAATACAGGATTAGAACCAGGATATTTATTATTTAATTACTTTATATCATTATTTACAAGGAATTTTCAAGTAATAATTTTTTTGACAACCTTTATTCCATTAGTATTGTATTATAAAGCTTTAGAATACGAAAAAGACCATATAAATTTATTCTTAGGAGTTTTTCTATTTGGAACTCTACTTTATTTATATTTTTGCGGAATAATAAGATTATTTATTGCAAGTAGTATAATTGCATTTGGATTAAGATATATTATTGAAAAAAAAACAAAGAAATATATTATATGCATTTTTATAGCGACATTATTTCACTATTCGGCATTCTTTTTGCTATTTTTAACAATTCTTTCGTTAAATAAAAAGAGCCAAAACAGAAGTAAAAGATGGTTAGTACCAGTAATAACCATTATATTACCTATTGTATTATACATAATATTTTCATTTGTACTTCCAAATCTTGGAAGAAGGTATTTGAATTATCAAATAGGACAAGGAAAAATATCAATCTGGGATTTTGATAAATTGCCTATATTGTTAATGTGTTTAATTTTGTATAATTCAATCAAAAAATTAAACAATAATATATATTTGTATAATCTCTTATGTGGAATATCAATAGTTATATCTATTTATACGATATGGTTCCCAATTGGAAGAATAGAATGGTATTGTAATTTTTCAATTTGCATAATACTACCATCTATTATAAGAGCAATGAAAGAAATAAAGAAAGCAGAAGGCAATCTAATTCTTTTACCTTTTATTATAATGTATGCAGTAATATATTCGTATAGAATAACTTTTATACAAGCATCAAGGGAAAGTATGTTAAATTATAGTAATTTTTTATTAAAATAGAAGAGAGGATTTTATGCAAACAAAACGATTATTAAGAAAAACAGGAATATATTTTATAGGAAATTTATCTTCAAAAATATTGTCAATTTTATTAGTACCATTATATGCCTTTTACATAACAGCAGAACAATTAGGAATATTTGATTATAATCAAACATTGATTAATGTACTTATACCGATCTCTTTTATAGCCATTTGGGAAGCAGTATTGAAATTTTTACTGTCTGTTAAAGAAGATAATAAAAAAGTAGTATCAAATTCTATATTATTAGTTATTGCACAAACAGTAGTTATTACTATATGTGTACTTATCTATAATTTTTTTAATTGCATAGAATATGTTGAATATGTTTTAATGATGTTACTTACAGGAGGAATTACTTATGTTTGGCAGTATTATGCAAGAGGGGTAAAAGAAAATAAATTATATGTTAAAGCAGGAATAATAGGTACTATAGTAAATTTTATTACCAATATAATATTAATCTGTATATTTGATATAAAGGTAGAGTCATTATATATTGGTCATATTTTAGGAAATATTGCAATTTTTTTAACTATAGAGTTAAAATTAAAAACAATAAAGCAAGTATCTATAAAAAAAATGGACATGCATTTTCTAAAAAGAATGATATGTTTTTCTGCGCCATTGGTTATAAATTTAATATCGGTATGGTTAATATCTGGAACGAGTAAAATTATAATTACTAATATTTTAGGAAAGACACAAAATGGATTATATTCATTTGCAAATAAATTTTCTATTATTATTACTTTTGTAGGAAGTGTTTTAAGTATGGCAATTATTGAAGAAGCTATCCTTCTAGCAAATGAAAATGCTTTTGATAATAAATTTACTAAAACAATGCAATTTATATTTGAAAAATTTATTTCAATAATTATTTTAGCACTTCCAATAATTAATATTTTTTATTATTTTATAAAAGAAACAGAATACTATCCTTCAAGATATTATTTTCCTTTTTTATTGTTTTATGCATTATTAATGAATATGTCTACTAATATAGGTTCAGCTTTTCAAGCTTTAAATAAAACTAAATACATATCAATTACTAGTATATTAGGTTCAACCTTTACAATAGTTATTTCATTATTATTTATAAATAAAATAGGAATCTATGCTGTTTTAATAGGGCAACTTGTAGGTTCAATTTTAATAATGATAACAAGATATATTTTTGTGACCAATATAGGAAAAATCAAAATTAAATGGGATAAAATATTTGCTTTAACAATTATTTATATGATAATTGCCTTTATTTGCTTTACTGCTACAGTATATATTAATATTGTCATTACTATACTGCTAACTCTAATAATTATATATTTAAATAGAGATTATATTTTTCAATTTATTGATTTTATTAGAAAGGAAAAAAAATATGATTAAAGAAATAATAAAATTTATTATTCCATTTCAATATGAAGAAAGTAAAATGTTATCATATTATAGAATATCAAGATTTTTACAAAATAAACATATGAATTTCTTAAGTCAAATATGTAAACACAGGATATATGTAAAATATCATTGTATAATATCTCCAAAGGCTATAATAGGTAAAAAAGTGAGATTTCCACATCCAATTGGTATAATAATAGGAGAAGGGAGTGTTATTAAAGATAAAGTTACAATATATCAGAATGTAACAATAGGAAGAAAAACTAAAAATGAAAATTTTTATCCCATAATAGAGGAAAATTCTATTATATATGGTAATTCAATGATATTGGGCAATGTTATTATAGAGAAAAATACAGTAGTAGGAGCTAATAGTTTAGTCTTAAAAAACACAGAATGCAATTCAATATATGCTGGAAGTCCTGCCAAAAAAATAAAATAATAAAAAGGCATGTTAATATATTGAAAGAAGAAATGAATTATGATAATTACAAATGGTAAAATTAAATAATACACCCTTAAGATAAAAAGTGACACATAG
>JAUNSM010000111.1 GCA_030539215.1 Clostridia bacterium | reverse complement strand
AAAGCAAAGTTAAAGTTTTAGTTTCTATGTTTGGAAGAGAAACACCAGTTGAGTTGGAATTCTCTCAAGTAGAAAAAATATAAAAAGGAGATTGATAAAAATGGCAGAAAAAGAAATTAAGAATATTGTAAAATTACAGATAGAAGCTGGAAAAGCAACACCAGCTCCACCAGTTGGACCAGCTTTAGGATCAACAGGTATAAATATTATGCAATTCACAAAAGAATTTAATGAAAAAACAGCAAATCAACCAGGAATGATAATTCCAGTTGTAATAACAGTTTATCAAGATAAATCATTTTCATTTATTACAAAAGTGCCACCTGTTGCAGTTTTAATTAAAAAAGCACTTAAAATTGAAAAAGGTTCAGGTAAACCAAATAAAGACAAAGTTTCTACAATAACAAAAGCACAAATCGAAGAAATTGCAAAACAAAAAATGGAAGACTTAAATGCAGCTTCATTAGAAACAGCAATGAGTATGGTAGAAGGTACTGCTAGGTCTATGGGTGTAGTAGTAGCAAAATAAATGAAAAGCAAAAATGCTATTTTTGGTTTTTTGCTAAAAATATAATATTATTAAGTTATCAATAAATTTGATATAAATTGTGGGAGAATGAAAAGATTTCATTCGTTAATACCAAAGGAGGAAAGAAAAATGAAAAAAGCAAAAAGATATCTAGAATGTGAAAAACTTGTAGATAAGTCAAAAAATTATAGTGCATTAGAAGCACTACAAATAATTGAAAAAATGCCAAAATTAAAATTTGATGAAACAGTTGAATTACATGTAAAATTAGGTGTAGATTCTAAACAAGCAGATCAACAAGTTAGAGGAACAGTTGTGCTTCCAAATGGTACAGGAAAGACTCAAAGAGTTTTAGTATTTGCAAAAGGCGACAAAGCAAAAGAAGCACAGGCAGCTGGGGCAGACTTTGTTGGAGCAGAAGAATTAGTTCCAAAAATACAAAATGAAAATTGGTTTGATTATGATGTTATAGTTGCAACACCAGATATGATGGGTGTAATTGGAAGACTTGGTAAAATATTAGGACCAAAAGGTTTAATGCCAAATCCAAAATCAGGTACTGTAACAATGGATGTAACAAAAGCAATTAATGAAATAAAATCAGGAAAAGTTGAATACAGATTAGACAAAACAAATATTATACATTTAGGGTTTGGAAAAGTTTCATTTGGCTCAGAAAAATTATTGCAAAATTACGAAACAGTAATAGAAGCAATTGAAAAAGCAAAACCATCAGCAGCAAAAGGACAATATATCAAAAGTATAGCAATTACAACAACAATGGGACCTGGAATCTATATTAGCTAAACATCTTTACAATATAATATATAGCCAAAGACAGTAGGCATAAAATAAGACCTACCGAGGTATTACAAAGAGTAAAAAAACTCTGTTAATGCCTTGTATGGCTTTAACAGAGTTTTTAAAATTTAAATATAAATTATATTATAAAAAAAGTAGGAGGTGAAAAAATTGGCTAGCGAAAAAGTATTAAATCAAAAGAAAGCAGAAGTATTAGAATTAGCAAAAAAAATAAAAGAAGCTAAAGTTGTACTTTTAACAGATTATAGAGGTATTAATGTTTCTGATGTAACAGGATTAAGGTCAAAATTAAGAGACACAAATACTGAATATAAAGTTATAAAAAACAATATAACAAGAAGAGCAATGCAAGAATGCAAAATAGAAGGTTTAGAAGAACTTTTACAAGGACCAACAGCAGTTATACTAGGATACAACGATTATTTAGAAACATCTAAAGTTGTATATGAATATGTAAAAGCAAATGAATTTTACGAAATAAAAGGTGGTATAATAGAAGGAAAAGTTGTAACAGCAGAAGAAATTATAGCACTTGCAAAATTACCATCAAGACAAACATTACTTGGAATGCTTGCAGGAGCGTTACTTGGAAACATTACAAAACTTGCAGTTGGATTAGAACAAGTTAGACTTCAAAAAGAAGAGGCATAAAATAAATAGAAAAAAACAATTATTAATAGGGTAGTGACCAAACACTAGAAATAAAAATAAAAAGGAGAGAAAATAAAATGGCAGATATAGCAAAAATGTTAGAAGAAATCGATAAATTAACAGTTATCGAATTATCAGAATTAGTAAAAGGAATTGAAGAAAAATATGGAG
>JAUNSM010000110.1 GCA_030539215.1 Clostridia bacterium | reverse complement strand
GATTCTTTAGCAATAGCAATAGGAACAAGTCATGGAGCATACAAATTTAAAGGTGAAGCAAAATTAAGAATGGACATATTAAAAGAAATAAAAGAAAAAATACCAAACACACCAATAGTATTACATGGGGCATCAACAGTAATTCCAGAATTAGTAGAAACATGTAATAAATACGGAGGAAACATACCAGGAGCAAAAGGAGTTCCAGATGATATTTTACATACAGCAAGTATATCTGGTGTATCTAAAATAAATGTAGATACAGATTTAAGATTAGCATTTACTGGAGAAATTAGAAAATCATTTGCAGAAAATCCATCAGCATTTGACCCTAGAAAATATCTAACACCAGCAAGAGAAAAAATAACAGAAATTGTTGAATATAAAATTAAAAACATATTTGGTTCAGCAAATAAAGCATAACTAAAAATATCCCATTGGGGACGTTTCCCACTGGGACAATATGTCCCAAAATGTGCAACAGTGTGTGTCGAAATGAATAACCAATATTTAAAATGTAGGGCAAATTTAAGTAATTGTCCCTACATTTTTTCTCATTCTCATTTCAGCATCTTTTTTAGCAATTTCTCGTCTTTTGTCATAAAGCTTTTTTCCTTTTCCAATTCCTAACTCTACTTTTACAAAATTACCTTTAAAATACATAGAAATAGGAACTAAGGAAAATCCTTTTTGTTTAATTAAACCAATTAGTTTATTAAGTTCTCTTTTATTTACTAATAATTTCTTATCTCTTAATGGATCTTTATTATATATATTACCAAATTCATAAGGACTTATATGTAAATTATGTATATATAGCTCACCATTTTTTATACTAGCATAACTATCTTTTAAATTAACTTTTCCGATTCCTTATAGATTTAATTTCTGTTCCAGATAATACAATACCAGTCTCTATAGTATCTTCAATTGTATAATTGTGTTTGGCTAAAGGATTTTTTGAAACTATTTTCATATTATAATACAACTCCTTTTATTAATATATAAAAGTATAGCATAAAAACAATAAAAAAAACATATTAAAAATAAAAAACAACTTAAAGTGGACTATGCAATATATTTCAATTAAAAAGTCCACTGTTGTTTTTTAAAAATTAATGTTCATTATTGTTGTTACGTTCAGATGCATAATACCATACAAGACCTATTATAATTACAGCTGCTATTGCAAGTATTATCCATGTCCATAAAGAAGAATTCATATTATTAGTATTTGTCATATCTGCTGCAGTAGTTCTTGTTGCAGTATAACCACCATTAGTTGTATCTCTACCAGATGTATCTGTATCAGTGGTGTCTGTTCCACCTTCACCAGCTGTACCTGTTCCGTCAGAAACTGCACTTCCTATATTTTTTGCTCCATTTTCTATAGTATTTTCTACAGCACCAACGCCACCTCTAACATCTTCACCTAGGTTCATAGCTCCATCTACAATGCCATTTGTAACATTATGAATTCCGTTTTTCACATCATTATTAGCAAAAGTTATAGTATTAATAAATAATATTGCTAAAATTATAAATAATATAATTAATGATTTCTTTTTCATTTAGATTACCTCCTAATTTTGTTTTAGAACTTAATTATATTATTTATTTAATATGAAAAAAATATTCATAAAAAAACAATTATTTAATTTAATAATTACGATTTGCACCTAATAAGAATAGCAATACTCAATAAAACAAGTAAAATTCCTATAACAATTAAAACAACAGATAAAATATTTTCTACTGTAAAAAAGTTTTCGTTATTATTAGAAGTAGTTACAACAACAGGTGAATTTAAACCCGTAGTGGTAGTGTGTACGCTATTATTAGTAGATGTTTCTAGTAAAGTCGAAGCTTTATTTTGAGTTCCATTTGTAATTTCATTAGTAGTTCCATTAACTGTTTGAGTTGTATTTTCATTAGAAACCGTATTAACTGTTTCATTATTATTTAAATCCATATTAATAGAAGAAGCAAAAGCAGTAGAAGCAAATGTGAGCATTAATAAAATAACAACTATAAAATAAATTTTAATATTTTTTTTCATATATATTTCCTCCTAAGATAATAATACACAAAAAAAGTTTTTTTGTCTATATTAATATTATAAAATTTACAAATGGTAAAATTAAATAATACACCCTTAAGATAAAAAGTGACACA
>JAUNSM010000003.1:36908-42634 GCA_030539215.1 Clostridia bacterium | reverse complement strand
TTTTTTTGTTTTTTAAATTATATCTGTGTGTGTGTGTGTGTGTGTGTTACTCTCCCAATGGTTTCATTGATTTTCATTTTTTCTCTCCTTTTCTTTGGTTTTTGCAATATATTTGTTGTTATCGCTGGATTTGCGGGTCGCCGAGGGCGGCGACACCCTACGTTTTTTTGCAATGTTCTTGTTGCTGGATTCGCGGGTTGCCAAGGGCGGCGACACCCTACGTTTTTGCATTGCATTTATTTTTTTGCAATGTGTTTGTTGCTTTTTCTATTTTTATTTTATATGAAGATTTTGTTTTTGTAAATAGTTTTTTGAAAAAAATTTTTCCTTTTTTCTCAAAGGGAAAACAAAGTATAGAATGGAAAAAATTTTTAGAAACAGGCTGTATATTTTTAGGCTTAAAAACATACAGCCTTTCTTTATTTTTATTACAATATTATATTAGGCTCATATTTTTCTAGCCACATATTAACTTGACAAATATATGCCATAAGTTGTGGTCCTGTCATCAATTGACCAAACCATGGTCTTGTAAAGGCTTTTCCATCTGTTTGAATTATATCTATTATATAATCTTTATTTAACAAATTATTTATTGGTGCATTCTTATTATTCATTATATTTTTTAGTTTTTCTTTTACTGCAAAAAGATATGTTGGATTATGTGTTTTTGGATATGGGCTTTTTTTTCTATCTACAATTTCTTCTGGTAGTAAATCTTTAACTACATATCTTAATAATCCTTTTTCTCTACCATTTAATGCTTTTATTTCCCAAGGAATATTCCACATATATTCTACTATTCTATAATCACAAAAAGGAACTCTAACCTCTAATCCATTATACATTGACATTCTATCTGCTCTATCTAAAAGTGTTTGCATAAACCAATTCATTGTTAAATACGAAATTTTTCTTTTTTCTTGAGTTTCTTTTGAATCTGTATCTAAAATTTTTACATTTTGCAAACTTTCATTATATCTGTAATCTATATATTCTTTTAAATTAATTTGTTTTGCAATTTCTTGGTTTAAAAGCTTTTGTCTTTCATCTATTGCAATAGACCACGGAAATGTATTGCTATTTAAACTGTCATCTCTAAAAAACCAAGGATAACCAGCAAATATCTCATCTGAACATTCACCAGATATTGCAACTTTTACATCTTTACTTATATTTTTACAAAATAACAAAAGTGAAGAATCCACATCTGCCATTCCTGGAAAATCTCTTGCAAGCATTGCATTTTCTAATTCTTCTGCTAATTCTGGGGTATCTATAACTATATTATGATGATTTGTATTAAACTTTTTTCTCATTATATCTATATAATAATTATCTGAATTAGGTTGAAAATCATTTTTTACAAAATTTTTATCATTATCTATGTAATCAATTGAAAAAGTTTCTAATTGTGGCATATTTTTACTTTTATAATAATTACTTGCATACGCAGTTATTATACTAGAATCTAATCCTCCTGACAACATTGTGCAAATTGGCACATCTGATACCAATTGTTTAGAAATAGAGTCTTCTAATAAGTATCTTATTGTTTCACATGTTTTGCCAAAACTATCTTTATGCTCTTTGCTTTTTAATTCCCAATATTTTTGTATGTAAATACCTGATTTATTAAATAATAAAAAATGAGCTGGTCTTAATTCTTTTATATTTCTAAAAATTCCTACTCCTGGAGTATGTGCAGGACCGTAGCCCAAACAATTCGCATACTGTAGTCTTATCTATTTCTATTTCAACTTGTGGATACTCAAATATTGCTTTAATTTCAGATGCAAAAATTATTGTGTTATTTAATATAGTATAATATAAAGGCTTTATCCCAAAATGGTCACGTACTAAAAACAGCTCTTTTTCTTTGTCATTCCATATTGCAAAACTAAATATACCATTTAATCTATGTAATATATTAGTTCCATAATGTATAAATGCCTTTAACAAAACCTCTGTATCTGAATATCCTATAAATTCATAACCTAATTGCTGTAATTCTTTTTTTATTTCTTGTTTATTATATATTTGTCCATTATACACTATTGTGTAATTAATATCATTATGTTTTATAGTCATAGGTTGTTTTCCATTTTTTTCATCTATTATTATTAATCTTCTATGTCCTAAATTTATGTTTCTATTAAAAAAATACCCTTCTTCATCTGTGCCTCTCTTTTGTAATTTTTTATTCATATTTTTTATAATATGTATATCTTCTGATAAATCTTTTTGTAAATTTGCAAATCCGGCAAAACCACACATTATATTCCCCCTGTTTTTTATTTCTTTTTCATTATATGTTTATTGGTATTTTTTATGATGGAAATTTTAAAGTTCATCTAAAAAATTTCCATCATTTAATTTTAAAGTCTGTCCTTTTTTATGCTTTTTTAGCAAGCTTTTTTTCCGCAACATATCAACATTATAATTCTAATTATTAATAATATTATTAATGTTACTAGGAATAAAACAACTGCTCCTATTCCCAAGAATGTTAATAAACCTGTTATTGCGCCAACTATTAATCCAATTATAAATGTTATTAATATTGTTATTACAAATATAACTAAATCTATACAACACTTTCTTTTCTTTTCTTTTTTAAAGCATATATCTACTTGTGGTTCCATAATATAAATAGCACCTCCTACCATATTAAGGTATACTATATTTTATGACATTTATATACTTTTTGTGACAAAAGATTTGATTCTATTTGATTTAAGGCTAGTCGCATAAAATCAAATATGTTTGTTGGATTTTCAATTATTTCTCTGTAACGTTTTTCTGTTTCAATGAAATATAACCTTACCTTTCTCCCTAGATGATTATTCTCTATCATGCATAACTCTTTAGCCATATCTATAGATAAATAATAATCTATTTGTGGCCTTTTTAAATTTCCAAGCATCACAAAATTGTGATGCTTAACAAAATCAGTATTTTCAACAAATTCATACTTTTTTATTCTTTGTTTTATCCAATCTGCAAATTGTCTCTTACTTCCGAATAGCACTATGTAACTCTCTTGCATTAATTAACTTATCTTTTGTTTCATTTTCATAAATTGCAACTATATCGTTTTCTACTTTTTTAAATTTCATTTAAATCACAACCTTTCTTGTAAAACAAAAAGAAGAACAATGTTTTATTATTTTTATCAAAACTTTGCCCCCTATTAATATCTTTAGTTTATCATATTGCTTCTAAAAATTTTGTCAGAATTTGTAACTTACTTATATTTATTTGACTTCTCTCATTTCTTTTATCATTAAATCTCCAAACACTGCATAGCCTTTTGTAGGGTCATTTACTAACACATGAGTTATTGCTCCTACAAATTTATTATTTTGTATTATTGGTGCTCCTGACATTCCGTTGTATTATTCCTCCTGTTAATTCTAATAATTTTTCATCTGTTACTTTTATAAGCATACTTTTATTATTGCTATTATTGTTTTTATATATTTTTGTTATTTCTATTGTATATTTTTTTCTTATTTCGTTTTCTAAATTCAGTAATATTTCTGCTTCTCCTATTTTTATTTCTTCTCTGCTTGCTACTTCTATTTCATTATTATTACTAATATTTAATTGAGAAGTATCTATTATATTTCCATAAATTCCAAATGCTGTATTTGTCCCCACACTTCCTATTTCTCGTCCATTTACTATACTTCCTTTTATTTCTCCGTGGAATTCCTTCTTTTCCTTTTACTATTGACATAATTTTTGATGTTACTAATTCTCCACTAGATATATTTATTAATTCTTCTGTGTCAATATCTGTTATTCCATGTCCTAAAGCTGCAAATTTTTTTGTTTGTGGTTCATAATAGCTAATAGTGCCTATACCAGCTGCTCCATCTCTTACCCATAATCCTAATTTATATTCATTTGCCTCTGTTTTTATTGGTTCAATATTTGATACATATTCAATTCCATTCCTTATATATTTTATATTTACATTTTCTCCCTCAGAATTATTTACTGTATTTATTAATTCATCTGTATTTGTAACTTCTTCTTGATTTACTTCTACTATCATATCTCCTTCTTCTATTCCAGTACTTTCATAAGGTTTTTGTCCTTCTACTTCAGTCATTCCAACTACTAAAACTCCACTTGTATATAATTTTAATCCAACTGAATTTCCTAAAGGAATAACTGTAGTAGTTGGTATTATATTTACTTCTATATCTTTTATTTCCATAATATTAAAAAGACTTAAATGTATTGTTTTTGTTTCTATAGTATTTATATTACTTGCTAAAATAGAGGTTTGTATTGCTTGTGGCTCTGGCGTTTCCTCTTTAATATATATTCCAAATATTGTTGCTAAATTTAATTCTTCTCCTTTAAATAAAATAATATTTTTTGGTATAGCTGTAATATTTGTTACATATATTAATAATATTAATAAAAAAACAATTAATAATATTTTTCTTATAATTTTCATAAAAATTGGTCACCCATGTTTTAGGATAACCAATTTTTTGTTTTTAAATTCATTTATATTTTTTAAGTAGTAGGATTTGCTACATATCTTTCTCTTGCTAAAGCAGTTTCATATGCTGTTTTTTGTAGTTCTTGTTGTTTTTCATTTTCTGTTTCTTCATATAATGACCTTTGTATTAAACAATAATAACATGCTTCTTTATTACCACCTTGTTTATAATATTCTTCTCCTGTATTACTAGATTTTTTTAAACGGTAATCTATACTTTTATATCCAACAATATTTTCATTATTCTCAAATTCTTCACAATATGGCATATGATATGTACTACTGTTACTTAAATATATTTCATCTGGATTTACATATTCTTTATTTGATGTACTTGTCGCTATTGCATAATTATTATAATATTTCATTCCAATAGGAATTCCTTGCACAAATGTAGTTATAGATACATTTGTTAAAATTTTATCCCAATCTGTTTCTAGTAATTGTGGTAATTGATATTCTCCTTCGCTATTTCTACTATAACTTGTTATTGCTTGATTTAAGTTTCTTATTAACACTTGTTTTATTACTTCTCTTTTATGTTTTGTAAATACAGAATCTTCGCCTTCAATATTTTTAAATATTGGGTCTTTTGTTGTAAATTCACTTTCTTCTCCATCTTGTAATTTTATATCTTCAATTTGTATGTCGCCTAAATTATTTTCTACCCATTTTGAGAAAATATATGATTCCACATAATAATTTATTGCACTTGTGTCTTGTTTTAAATCTATATCATAATCTGTTTTTACTTCATTTGTTAAAGTTTCATCTGTGTACCATTTTTCTTTTTTATCGTCAACTAATCCTTGATAAATTTCTGTATATGTGTCATCACCAGTTTTTATTGATAGTTTTTTATATGTACTTGTCGAATCAGATAAATCAGTTCTTACACCATTACTATTAACTTGAAAAGGTCTATCATTATCAAAATAAACCTTTGTATTATATTTTGCTTCATATATATAGTCGTACACTCCACATACAGCTGTCCCATCTTTATTATAGTATAATACTTGTTCACTTAAGTTTTCTGGTTTAATTTTAATATTATCCTTTTCTATTTTGTTGTCTTTAATTTTTATATCTCCTGTATCTATTAAATATCCAGATTTAGTAATATATGTACCATCTATTTTTCCATATATTTTTATGTAATTATCTAATGTATAATTTACTACTATATTTATATTACTATTAT
>JAUNSM010000003.1:0-36898 GCA_030539215.1 Clostridia bacterium | reverse complement strand
ATCATTTATATAATTTGCTGAATATGCTGTAAATGGTTTTAGTATATGTTTATATTCTGTTTGTGCATTTTTTATTTCAAATGTAAAAGGTTCGCCATCATATTTTCCATCTGATTCTTTTTCTTTCGCACATTTATACAGTATTTTTCCTTTGTCTTGTAGTTTATATTCATATTCATCTATTAAATCTCCATTATCTTGATCTAAATATACTGCTGTTCCATTTTTATCTTTTATTACTGTAGCTGTTTCTGTTGGTGAATAAATATAATATCCATCATATAATGTATATGCAATTGCCGGAATATATGTTAATAACTGTTCTTTACTACTTCCAGCTATTCCTATGTTATTTGCAAAAGAAGTTGTAAATGTATTAATTGATGCCATAATATCTCTACGTTTTGAATCTGCTACTGTCGAAAAAGCCTCATTCCATTCTACTGTGTTTATTTCAAATGCTTCTATTGCTTCTTTTGTAGAATCCAAAAGTTTTCTGTTATATACTGCTTGCATATTTATTGTATCTATTTGTAAAGATATGTAATATGATAGTACTAATATTATGGGTAATGCAATTATTATAAATATTACTGTTAAACCTTGTAATTTCATTTTTTCACCTCTTTTGAGCATTTCTTTGTAGCATTTGTCGCTGTGGGCAGCGACCCCTACAGTTGTAATCTCTGATAATATTTCTTGTTTATTTTTTGTACATATTGTTATATAATAATATCCATTT
Organism: Clostridia bacterium; assembly: GCA_030539215.1. GTDB lineage: Bacteria > Bacillota > Clostridia > TANB77 > CAG-508 > CAG-452. The sequence continues at coordinate 36,156 of JAUNSM010000003.1, read as the reverse complement.
TGGGAATAATCATATTTTTTTATTCTTACATTTTTTCTTCGGGGCATTTGTTTCATTATTTTCCTTTCGCCCCCATATTAACTTTTCAATGCTTTTTCTTTAATTAAAGTGAGACGTAATATGGATTATTTTTGTAAGTAAATATACTCCATATCACCTCTCACTTTTATAATTTAAATTATATGCTTTTTAGTTTGTTGTTTTTCCTGTGTTTACTACCATACTAGAGCTACTTGCTGCAATTTGATATGTACCTTGTCCTGTAACTTTATAAAAAAATGTTCTTAATGTTTGAGCCATTGTTTTGTTTGTGTTTTTTACTGTTACTATTACATTATCTCCTTTTTTTAGTGAATAGCTTTTTGCTGGTTCTTCAGTATACATAGAATTTAATATTTCTGTTGTAAAGGTAGAATAACGCACATTTTCACCTATTGCATTTGCTGAAGTCGTTGCAGATTTTTTACCTGGATTTTGGTCCAAATGTTGCACTTCCATTTCTATTTCATATGAATTTCCAGTAGCAACTAATTTTTGTTGGTATGCTTCATAACTACTTGGTTTTATTAAACCAGATATAGCTATTTCATCTACAAACTCTGATGTTGCTGTTTGTACTACTGTTTGTGAAATGTCATCATTTCTTTCTGATATTGACATTAATGGAAATATGAACAATAAAACTGCTGCCAAAAATATGGCTATTATTGTTATTAATGTATCGCTCATATAAAATCCTCCTAAATTTTGTTATTCTATCTTTTGTTTTTTAATTAAGTATTAAGGTATATGTAACATATATTTTTTTCATTCCAGATGATAATGTAATTTGCGAACCATCTTCTCCTGTTGAATATATACCACCTACTGGCGCTTCTGTAAACTTTTCAGTAAACATTTTGTCTGAATATTTTTCTAGTTTTTCTTTTATAAAATTTTTCAAATTATCTTCTACGCCTTTTATATTACCATCTGAATTACCTACTGAATTACCTAAATCAAATGTATGTACATCATTTTTACCTAAATCAATAGTAACACATATAGATTCTTTATAATACCTATATAATGTTGAAACAACCTCTGCATATGAAACTGTTCTATTTTCACCTTGTGAAGCCACATGACTATAAAAGTTAGTTTTATCACTGTGATAAAGTACAACATCTGCTGTAGCTTTAGCTTGTGAGACTAATGAAAATAAAATTGTGATTGCAATTACAAATACAAATATTGCAAATGCAATTTTTAAAGCATCTGTTGCGTTTTCCATAATTCATCACTTTCTATTATTTTACTGTAATTCCCATTACATAGCCCTCGCCATAATCTAATGTTACTGTATATGTTTTCGTCATTACTAAATCAACTACGCTTGTAACCCCCCCGTCATCTTTGAATTCTACTTGATGATCTGGATACGACGCATTGCTTGCCTGCACCGTCGAAAATAATGCTTTTAATTCACTACCTTTTTTACTTCCTTCATATGGTGTAAATTGATTATTAAATATTTGTATGTTTTGGCTTTGCATTGCTGCTGAACCTGCTCCTGTAACATCCCTTCCTGAATTTATTAAAACAACTCCTATACTTATTAATAATATAGCTATTAATATTGCACCTGCTATTATTAAGGCTTTTGATGCGTTTTCCATAAATTTTTCCTCCTTTGAAATTTTTATTTATTTTTTTCTTTAGAATGTTTTTATTCTAAACATTAACAACTTTAGTTTTTTATTTCTTCAAAAGTTAATTTTGCTATTTTCCCTGTTTTATTGTGATATTCTATATTTGTACATTTAAATTCTATTAAATTAAAATTTTGTACAAATTTTGTTATTTCGTTTTTGTAAATTTCTTCCATTGGATATGTTTTGTCTACTGTTATCATTTTTAAATCTATTTTAATACTATTTTTGTTATTATTTATATAATAACCGTTTTCATCTTTTTGTATATTGTTTTTTTCGTTTTCATCTACTACTTTGCTTATTAATGTTGCTAGTTCTGTACCTATTATTTGTTTATTTAAATATTTTTCATATCTACTATTTTCTTGTAATATTTGGTTTTTATTTGACTGTGCATTTATTACTAATATAGAGGTTAAACAAATTGTAATAAATAGTATTGCAAGTATTATTAATAATGAATTTCTCATTAAATGCCTTCCTCCTTTTATTATAATAGTTTTTATTACAATATGCAACATTTTTTATAAGTTTTTTTTATTTATAATTATTGTTTTTTCTATTTTTTTGTTTTTTGATAAATGTTTTATTCGGGTCGCTGTAGGCAGCGACCCCTACTTAATGTTTGTAAAATTTATATCTTCAAATGTTATTGATTTAACTAATCCATTATTGTTATATATAATTGTTTTAAATTCGAAGTAGTTATAAGAATTGTTTTTTAAAAAATCTATGTTAATTGTTGTACTTCCTACGTTTACTTTAACTTCTTCTTCTGTCTTTTTATTGTAATCATCAACAAAATTTTTAAGAGTTAATATTTCTTGTGCAGTTATATTTGTTCTTCCTTCAAATTTTGTAAAATTAGCATTAAATTTAGCTATTTCAGTTGCCCTTACTTGTTGATTATATGTTTCACCTAATTGACTATAATTCATAAATAAAACTACACCTATTCCAAGTATTAGCATTGCTATTAATACTCCACCTGATATTAATAATGCTTTTGACGCATTTTCCATAATTTTTTCTCCTTGTATTATGCTTCTGTTTTTAACAACTTTTAGTGTGTTGTTTATATTTGTTTAAATGTCATTGATTCTATTCTTCCTGTTTCTTCATTATACTGTACATCTGTGCATTCAAATATTTGAGTTTTTAATCCGTCGAAGTTTTTAGAAATTTTATTCCCATTTGTATCATATACTGTTATTGTTACTTGATATTGGTCTTTTTGATTGTTATCATTTGCCTTATTTACTACTGTTATTATATCTGTACCATACATTCTGCTTTTATTATATGCTTCATATCCTTTATTAAATGTAGCTATTTGTTTTGCTAAAGTATTTTTATCTTGTTCGTCTGCCATTCCACTAATTGCTGTGGCTACATATATTATTAAAGATAAAATAAGTAGTGCAAAAAATATTCCACCCGCTATTATTAATGCTTTTGTTGCATTTTCCATTAATTTTTGTTCCTTTCATAATATGATTTTTTTATATAAATTTATTTGTTGTTTTTTGGTTGCGAGCAGAAATGGATTTTGCCCCCACTAACCTCTAATTCCTAACTCCTAGCTACATTATTGTTGACATTGTTCCAAATGAATTTGTCATACTTATTAATCCTATTACTACTAATGGTATTATTAAATATCCTATAAAAAGTCCTATAAGTGGTGTAAAACCTATTGCTCTTCCTATCATACCTTTTCTTTTTATTAATCTTTCATTTGATTCTTTTCTTTTTTCTTGATAATATTCTCTTTCATTGTCTAACTCATCAAATGCTTCTAATATTGGTATCTTTTCTACTGCTGATTGTAATCCTTCTACTATACGTATCATTTGTTCAGAGGTTATTTCATTTTTTAGTTCCTCTAATGCCTCCCATGCCCCTGCTTCGTAATTGTTAACGCATTTTGTTATTGGCTCTTTAAATATATTTGAATATCTTTCTAGCCATTCTAATATCATTTCAACATTTACTCTTTCTATTTTCATAAGCATTAATATAATTGTTTGAAATTGCATTACTTCACTTTCTATTTCTAATTTTCTCATTATTTTTTGGAACATTAACATCCATTTTGGTGCATAATATCCCCCAACTGCAAATACAAATGCAATTAACCATTCAAACCATTTTAAATATTCTTTGTTTACTATTTTTAATTTATCTTCTATTCTTGTTGTTGCTTCATTTATTTCTGTATCTGTTGCATCTTGGTAATATTCAGAATATTTTATTTGTACTTTTATTTGCTCATTTGTAAGTTTTTGACCTTTTAGTTTATCTAAAAAATAGTTATCTTGTTTTGTAAGTTGTATTGCTTCATTTTCTTGCTTTTGAGACATTTCCCCTAACACATTATATTTAGCGGTTGGATTTTCATATATATATGTTATAGCAACATTATGTATTTGAGTAAACAAAATTAATGAAGCAAAAAACACGCATATTCCCATTATTATTCTATTTGTATAAAAAACCTCCATTTTTTGCTTTGATGCTGCTTCTTTTAATAATTGTATATCTTTTCTGTATTCTTTTGTTCTTTTTTTTGGTATAAATAAATCTATTATTTTTTTAATTATTGGATTTTTATATAATTTCATTTGCCAAACTTTATCTGGATTTTTATATTGTTCTTTTATACTTCCATTATCTTTTAATTTTCTTGTTAATAAATAACATATAAATGTTATACAAACTAATAATAACTGTACTATAAATCCTATTTTTCCATTATAAAATTGTGATGTGAATGCAAAGTTAGATATAGCCCAATTTTTAAGTGGTTGCATACATAATACTGGTACTATTGAAATAACTGATAAGCTTTGAAATACATAATCTAATTTTTCTCTTTTTAATATTTCTAGTTGCATTTCTTCTGTTATATTATTTAAGTTTTTTAAATATAAAGATGCTCCATTTGTGTCTGTTCTATCTCCAAATTCTCTTGTTAAAAATGAAATCCCTGCAAATTCTTTTAAATAGCTATTTGGTGCAACATCATAGTATTTTTCTAATTCTGTTTCTGGATCATCTGATATTAATATTTCGTATATTTTTTCTCCTTGACTTGATACCTCTAATTGATCTTTTTGTGAAACTTCATATATTGCTTCTTCTACCATATTGTATTCATGATAAGCATGCCTAATTTCTGCAAAAAACTCTATTTGTTGTTTTAATAATTTTGTATCTATTTTATCTACCATACCACTCATTATTGTTTCAATTAAAAACATTTCAAATAGTAATAATATAAATAATAATAATCCATCTTTATGGGTAAACAGTATGATTACTACGGTTAGTGGTAATATTATTAAAATAGCATTTAATACTATTTTAGCTGTTTGTCTTCTTGTTAAATATTCATCTTGTACATTTATTATTTCTAGTTTTCTTCTAAGTTTTAATACATATCTTTTTAAAAATGGTATTTTTATAAAATAAATATATATCTTTTGATATAAAACATCTGAGGTGTATTTGTTTTCTTTTGTTCCCTCTTTTAATTGTCTTATACGTTTTATATCTGATTTGTTTAGCATCTTTCTTGTTATTAAATACGCTATAATCGTAACTACAAATAATGCTCCTGTTATTCCCATTATATAAAACAATGTTTGATTTGACATTTTTACACCTCTCTTTCGAATAAATTATTTGCTTTGTTTTCCCCAATTTTTTTCTATAAATCTATCAAATTCTTCAACATCTGATTCGTCCATATTAATACGCATTTGGCTTAAATTATAATCTGAAATTTTATTTGTCATAACATATTCATCATTTCTATATTCTAATATATTTACGTATTTATATAGTTCTCTATTTGTAACTCTAGTAAAATAATTTGTTGCATTATCTATAAATTTATCCATCTTTTTTTCTAAAGTTTTTTCTTTTCTATGGTCATATGTATATTCATTTTTATCTTCTACTGGTATACATTCTGTTACTCTTTCGATATAACGTCTTCCTCTAAAGTCTTTTACTAAATGTATGTCAAAGTTTAATACTTGAACAACTTGTTCTTCTGCTGTTCTTTCATCTGTAAATACTCCTGCTCTTAACATAGAATTACGTAGTGCAATAACTAAATCTGGAAATGTTTTTGCATGGTGAGTAAATAGTGTAAATTTTGATGCAACTTGTGCTGATTGTATCATCCAAGATGCAACTGGGTCTGTTGCAACCTCTCCAATTATATTAACACTACCATCTGTTTTCTTTTGAACATCCAAACAATCTTGTCCTGAAATTGTTTCTGTTTCACGCATTGATAAAATATTTCTTGTAGGATAAATTTTTCTTAAGTGCAACTCAAATGCTGTTTCTGTAATACGAAGGTTCATTGTTTCATATATGTTTTCTATCATTGCCATAAGCATAGTTGTTTTTCCGACATCCTTGTTCCCCTGTAATTGATACTATTCTTGCACCTTTTACCAAAAACTTTAATAAATCTATTGCATTTTCTTTTCCTGGTACAGTTATAATTTGTTCTAATGTTGCCCTTTTTACATCAAATTTTCTTACAAAAAACGCCCATGTTTCTGACATTGATGGTCTTACTACAACTACACGAGAACCATCCTTCATTTCATTTATTTTATAACCATTTGTGTCTGATAATTGTCCTGGATTATTATATTTGTATATATTTTGACATACTCTTTTTAACTCACTTTCTTTTCCAAATGAAAGAAAAGCTAATCTTATTGATTTACCTTGAAACATTATCCATATACTATCACATGCTCTAGGAACTTTATGTTCTGTTATCTGTTCTAAATAGTCTCCATCTGTTTGTGCTACTTGACTTAAAAAACTTTCTGGAAGTCCAGATACTCCGCCCTGATACTCCATCTATATTCATATCTCTTATTTCATCAATACTGCTATATCCTTTATAATGTTGATATATTCTTTGAACTAATACATTTAATTTATCTTGGAATTTTAATACTAAAGTTTCTTTTTCAAATATTTCATTTATTTCATCTTTTGTTATTACATAACTTGGTTTTGCTTCTCCTGCTATATATTTTAAAGTTGCTAAATTATATTTTTTTATTAATTGTGTTAAAGCTTCATAACCAAAATCTTTTTTATAAATATATAATAAAATATCAAATTTATCTTGAGATGTAAGTAAAGATGGAATATCAAAAGGTATTGCTTGTGATATATTTACTTCTGTAACTCCATATTCTTTAAATAATAAATCATATATTAATTCTTTTACATATTTTTTATCATTTACATCTCCATATGTACAACCTTTTAAAGCTTTTCTTAATTCATATTTTTTGGCCTTTCTTCTTTTTAATTCTTCTTCTGAAAGTCCAATATCATAAAGATTAATTTTTGTAATTTCATCTAATCTCTTTTTTATAAATTCAGACATTTTTTCAATCGTATAAGTTTTATCATCAATATCTATTTCTTCCTCTACTTCTGCCTTTTTGTTTTTTTCTATAAAATGTCTGATGATTAAACCAATTAATATTAGCACTACAAAAGTGGCTATAATATTTATAACATTATTCATCTTAAGAACTCCTCTCTTATATTCTCTTTTGTAATTCTTTTAAACGCTCAATAATCTCTTCTGTAACCTCTGTTATTTCACTTATAAATGTTGCATTTCTATCTTTAGCATTTATTTTTCTAAATTTTATAAAAAAGTCAACCACTTTACCCTCATTGCATGCTTCAAAAAATAATGTGTTATAAGAAATAGAATATATTCCTCTTTTTTCCTTTATATATCTTCCAACATTTTTTACATTGTATTTTGAATGTTTATCATATCTTCCTAAAAGTGGTATTATTTGTTTTTCTATAAATATAGGATTTGATTTTTTTATTTGCATATAATCATTAATTCTTTTTATCTTTTGTGGTAAACAAGCTATAATAAGATCTGATATTTCTAGCAATAGATGCTTTGTTCTTTCATCTAATTGAGCATCTATATCTATAAAAACCAAATCATAATACTTGTTTGCTATTTTTGCTATATCTGTAAATATTTTTTTATGTTTTTCATATTCTTCTGTTTGTACTGTATTATCTGTTAATATTTCTAATCTATCTTTAAAAACTATTCTTGTATAATTTGTTATTATTTCTGGAGAAATTTTATTACTTAATATTGCTTTTGATAATCCTCCAATTCCAGATTCTATATTTATTTGATAGTTATTTATTAGTTTTATTGTTTTATCTTCTTGCCAATAGCAATCTTCATAAAAAGAATCATTATATTTAGTATCTAAAACTAATATTTTATAATTATGATTAATTCCTAAAAGAGTAGTTATAGCTACTATGTTAGAAGTTTTACCTACTTCTTCCTTTCCATTACTCCAAAATGATATAATTGCCATTTATTATTCTCCTTATAAATTCTTAAGTGCTCTTTTAAATTCTGATGTCTTTTTATCTGGTGCAATCTCTTGTGCTAATACAAATAGAGAGTCTCTATATTGCTCACTCAAGTTTCTTAATTTTATTTTTGTTACTCTTTGATTCTCTATTATTGCTGTAAAATCTCCTTGTTCATATGGAAAATACGTAATTTTCTTATCCCATTCAATTGGATATGTTAAAGATAATAAATTTAAATACTGGTTGTTATCTTCTATAATTTCTCTTTCAAATAATACTTTTTTCATTTTTACTTTTTCTCTCATAGTGCCTATTATTTCTATTCCTTTTTTTAATGAAAAACTATCAAATGCTGTAACAAAATAAAGTTTTTCTGCATTCATTAATTGAAATTTATCAAATGCTTCATATGAATCTATATCTATTAGTATAATGTCATAATTAGATTCCAAATCTTCTAAATATAGCTTTAATGATTCTAAATCTTCAAATCCAACTGCTACATCAATTTTTTCATATTCTGTAACATAAAATTTAGTTGGAGCAATGCATGGAATAATATATCTAGCTTTTTGTAAAATTGTTGTATCTATCATTAATACTCTTTTACCAATTTCTGTCAAGATTTTTGCTATATATATAATTAAATCGGTTTTTTCAAATGCTCCTATAAATCCTATTTTTTTCAACTTTTGTGCCTCCTAACAATTGTTTTTAATAACTTGTTAATCCTGATAAATATGCTTCTCGTGCTGCTCTTGCATTTTTAATTTCTTGTTGTATTCCTGTTTCTAAATTTGTTTGTTGTTCTGTTACATATATATTTTTTTCATTATCTATATATGAACGTAATCCATTTATATATCTAGCTTCTAATGCACTTTTTGCTTCATTAGTAATATTACTATTTGCTTTTATTAAATTTTGTACTGCTTCTGTTGGAGAATATGTTTTTATTGCCGCTTCTTGTATTCCTGGTTCTACATATTGTATAGCATATAATTTTGAAGCTTTCATTATATATGCTTCTACAATCGCACTTTCCATCATTAATATTTCGCCTTCTGATAATTGCAACCCAATTGTATCACCTATTAATGATTTTACTTGTTTTTTTGATATTATTATTAAATCTTGTCCATTTGGAAGTGTTATTCTAACATCTATATAATCTCCTTCTGCTATAGTGGTTGGTAAAGTTAGCATATTGTATTCAACATATCTTAAATCATTTGTTGTTTCTTCTCCTTCATATACCAAATTACTTGCTAATATCGTCCCTGAATTTAAATTTACTTTACTTTTATATCCACTTGGGAATGGTGTGTTTATCCATTCTTCTTTTCCTTTTGAATCTGTTCGTTTTGTTTTTGATGCAAAAGCTCCTGTTGGAACTGCCTTTTCTGTAACGATTATAGATTCAACCATATTTGTAGTAATTTCTTCTCCTGATTTTACGTTAGTATTTAATCTGTATGCATATGTAAGTACTCCTTCTTCCTCTTGTTTTGTTTCCTCTTGTCTTATTATTAAAAAGTAAAATGCAACCCCTATAATAGCACATATTATCAGTGTAATTACCATTCCTAATAAAAATGAATTTCTTGCTTTTTTTTGCATTGGATTTGACACCATAATTAATTCCTCCTAATACTTCAGTATTTTATTTTATTTTATAACAAAATTACCTTAAATACAACATTTAAGGTAACTGTAATTTAAAAATAATATATTTGTAATATTACCGTCATAATTTAAGCATGCTTATTAATTGCCTCTGCTACTCCACTTTCGTCATTAGAAGAAACTACTTCTTTTGCAATTTTTTTCATATATGGCGAGCTATTACCTGTAACAATTCCAAGTCCAGAGTTTAATATCATTTCTTTATCATTAATATTGTCTCCTATTGCCATTACTTCTTCCTCTTTTATTTCTAATTTTTTAATTAATTCTTTTATTGCCACCCATTTATTTACATTTTCATTTGTTATTTCTGTGTAAAAATATGAAATTTCAAATTCCTCACTTCCATGTTTTATAATTTTTCTAGACATATGAGCCACTTCAAGAATATCTATATTTTTTATTTTTTTTAATTTATTCATTATTCCTTTAAATATAGCCTCATCATTGTCACATATAGTTATTTTTAAGAAATCGTTTCCTTCATATTTTTTTATATATTCATACATATCATTTATTATATTAATTTTAATTTTTCTATCCTCTGGATTTTTTCTGTTTTCATTATGATAATACAATACATTATAGTTTAAAGATTTTGCTAATACTACATTATTTGTATATACATTATAATACATGCTGTTTTTTTCGCATATATCAATAATTTCGAGTATCTTCTTTTTACTTATATAATTATCATAAACTATTTCGTCTTTTTCTACATTGTATATTGTTGCACCATTACCAGATATTATATATTTATTAACATTAATTTCATTTGCAATTGGAATAATTGCTCTTGGCATTCTTCCAGAAGCAAGTACTATCTCAATACCTTTTGCTAAAGCTTTGCTTACTGCTTCCTTATTTTTTTGAGTAACTTCTCCATAACAATTTAAAAGAGTGCCATCAACATCAATTGCGATTAATTTATACATTTTTAAATTATAACCTCCTGTTTTTATTTTAATTAATTATATATCATTTATGCATATTTTTACAATATAAAACAAAATTTTAACAAAAATTTCTAGTTTAAAAAATTTGATTATGCACATCATAATTATGAAAAGCAAATAAAAGCTTTTAAATGATTTAATTCATATCCTAGGAGGTGAAAAATAATGTCAACATCAAATTCAAATAGAAGATTAGTTCCAGAAGCAAAAGACTCTTTAGATAAATTCAAATATGAAGTAGCTAGTGAAGTTGGAGTTAATTTAAAAAATGGTTATAATGGTGATATATCAGCTAAAGACGCTGGTAGAATCGGTGGTAACATGGTTAAAAAAATGATACAACAAGCTGAAAGTCAAATGAAATAGTTTAACTTGAATCTAATATGCAGAAAATCAAATTTGATTTTCTGCATTTTTCTTTTTTTAATTATTTATGAATTTTTCATTATTACTGTTTCTATATAATCTGCTACACTTTCGCATGCATCAAAACATTCTTCAAAGCAATTATATATGGTTGTCCATATTATAATATCAATTACATTTTTAGGATTAGCATATATTTTTTTCATACATTTATGATATATGCTGTCCCCCTCTTCTTCTAGTTTGTTTATTTCCACTATTTTAGATTGTATTATATTTGATTTTTTAAAGTTTGCAAATTCTGTTAATAATACTTTTAAATTGTCGCAACATTTTACAAGAAGTTCTGCACATTCTATTACTTCTGGAGCTAAACTTTTTACATTAAATATGTTAAGATTTATTAAAATTTCCTCTGTTAGGTCTGTAACATTATCAATTCTGTGAGAAATTTTTATAATGTCTTCTCTTTCTATTGGTGGTAAAAAATCTTTTAATAAAAATTTCATCATATGGTGTTTTTCTTCATCTGCTTCATGCTCTATTTTATGAATCTTTTCTATGTTTTGCTTCATATCTTGATTCTTAAAATTTTTTACAATTTCTAATAACATATTTGAACATTTTATTGAATATTCTGTTCCTTTTATAAATTCATCAAAATAATTTAATTTTTCTTTTTTCATTTTTTCTCCTAAAATATTCTTATAAATACATATGTTGCCATAAATCCTAGTAATCCACAACTTGGAAATGTTAATATCCATGCTAAAGTCATTTCCTTTACAATTGACCAATTTACACACGATAACCTTTTTGATGCTCCAACTCCCATTATTGATGTAGTTTTTGTATGTGTTGTACTAACTGGTAACCCTAAAACTGATGATACTAATAAACAACTTGCTCCTGCTAAATCTGCTGCTGCTCCTTGATAAGTTTCTAATTTTACCATTCCCATTCCTACTGTTTTTATAATTTTATATCCTCCTATTGATGTTCCTATTGACATTATTAGCGAACATAATATCATAAGCCAAATAGGTATTGTAAAATCTGTTACATTACTATATCCATTTGCCAAAAATATACAAAGCATAAAAACCCCCATAAATTTTTGCCCATCTTGTGCCCCATGCATAAATGCCATTGAAGCAGCACCCACAATTTGAGTTTTCTTAAAAAACTTGATTGTTTTTTGTCTTTCTATATTTTTGCATATCTTCTCAATTAGTTTTGTTATTAAATATCCAAAAACAAATCCCATTACTGTGGATAAAACTAATCCATATATTACTTTTATCCATTCATTTCCATTTATTCCTGCTATACCGCCTTGTATTGCTATTGCTGCACCCGAAATTCCCGCAATAAGAGCATGGCTCTCACTTGTTGGAATTCCAAATATCCATGCCGCAACTGCCCATATTACTATTGCAAATAAAGCAGCACATAAAGCAATTAATGCATCTCTTGGAACATTCCCAAAATCCACCATATTATATACTGTTTGAGCAACAGCTCTACTAATTAATGTCATTACTAATACCCCTAAGAAATTAAATATTGTAGCCATTATTATCGATTTTTTAGGTGATAATGTTCTTGTAGAAACACATGTTGCAATTGCATTAGGAGCATCTGTCCATCCATTTACTAATATAACTCCTAATATTAATCCAACAATAATTAAAATAACTGGGTTTTGAACAATTTGATTTAAAAATTCTACAAATGTTATTGTCATATTTACCTCATTTATATTACAAAACCAAAATATATTTAGTGATTTAATTTATTATGCTTCTGGTTCTAGTAAACCATAATTTTTATTATCTTTTAATTTAAATAATACATTTACTTTATTTGTTTCTTGATTTATAAATGTTATAAATCTATCTTGAGGTTTTTCTTGTAATTTTAATTTTGCATCTTCTGGTGTTATTGGTTTTATATCATAATAAATAGTTTTTATTATTTCTTCTTCTATTCTTTGTGTATCTTCATTATTTAATGGCATTGATTTTATAGATTCCTCTTTATTTGCCTTGTTCTTTCTTGTTTTCCATTTTCTAATTTGACCTTCTAAAATGTCTATGTCTTTATCTATAGATGCATACATATCTCTATGAGAAGTAACTGCTCTATATGTATCTTGTTTTACTTTAACACTCATTTCTGCAATTTGTTCATTTTTTTCTGTTCTTATTGTAACTGTTACATCAATATCTGTATCAAAATATTTTTCAACTCTTTCTATCTTTTTTTCGACATAATCTTTTATTGCTTCTGTTGCTTTTACATCTTTACCTGTAATTGTTATATTCATAATTATCTCTCCTCTTCAAATATTTATTGTTTGTATTATATATTAAGATATTATATTTATCAAGAATTTTTATTAATTTTTGATTACAATTTGTTATTATATAGTAGTTTTCAAATTTTAGAGAAAGACTATATATTTTTAAGCCTAAAAATACACAGCCTTTCTCTATTTTCTACTTTATCTAGTAACTAAAATTTATACTCTTTTTCTAATTTGTCTTCTAAATATATTTTTGATATTATTTTTAATTCTTTTATCGTATCTTCTGGAACATCAAATGAAAATATTTTTTTTGCATCTGAAAGAATTACATATCTTATTGCATCTTTTGTAGTATTATTAATTTCAATTGCCCCTTTGTCTTGCTTACCACAATTATTGCATTTTAAACCACAATCTTTAAAGCTAAAATATGATAAATCTTCTTTGTTTTTACAATTTTTACATTCATGTATTATTGGTCTAAATCCTATTATTGACATTAATCTTAATGTAAATACAGAATTTACTAAACTTAAATTTTTATTTGTCTCTGATATTATATATAATGTATTTAAATATAGTTGTAAAACCTTATATGTATTTTGATTTTCTGTTGTTACATCATTTATTATTTTAGTAATAAATGACGTATATTTCAATTTGTCTAAATCTGTTCTTATATTATAAAATACTTCTATTGTTTCGCAAGAATTAATGCTATATGAATTTCCGCTTTTATATAATAAATACTCACCAAAGCATAAAAATTGAGTAGCAGCCATCAAAAGGCTTTTGGGTCTTCTTGCTCCTTTTGCTAATACTTCAATTTTTCCGTATGTTTGGTGTTAATACTGTAACTATTTTATCAAAGTCTGATACCGTTTTCTCTGCTATTATTACTCCTTTTACTTTCAACAATTTCATTGTTTTCCGCCTTTATATTATATTCTATATCTTTTACTTGTTTTAATTCTAAAAATGTATTTATATCTCCCGTGTTTTTAAAGGTATTCCACGCTATTTGTTTTATCATCTGTCTTCAACTCCTTAATTTTTGTGTAAAATTTTTATTCACACCTTTAATTTTATCTTTTGTATTTTTATTTATTTTATTCATTTTTAAACATTTTTAATATACTATTGTTTTCTTGCCAATCTTCTTTAACTTTTACCCACAATTTTAAATTAACTTTTGTATTTAACGTTTTTTCAATATCTTGTCTTGCGTATGTACCAATACGTTTAAGCATTGCTCCTTGTTTTCCAATTATAATTCCTTTATGTGTCTTTTTAAGCACAAATATTACTGCTTCAATGTCATAAATATCTTCTCCTTTTGTAGTTTTTCTTAAATTCATTTTATCTATTTGTACTAATATTCCGTGTGGCACTTCTTCATCTAACATTTTTAATGCTTTTTCTCTTATGGTTTCTTCTGCAATTTGTCGTACTGTTTGAGTAGTATATTCTTCTATATCATAATATGCTGGGCCAAATGGAATGTGTTTTTCTATTTCGCTTAATATTTTTTCTGTGTTTTCATTTTTTAATGCAGAAACTGGAATTATTGCTTGAAAATTATATTCATTACTATATAATTCTATCAGCTTTAATAATTTTTCTTTTTCTATTAAATCTATTTTATTGATTATTAATATTGTCTTTTTGTTTGTTTTCTTTATTTTTTCTAATATTAATGCATCACCTTTTCCTATTTTATCTGAAGTTGCTTCAATAATAAATAATATTAAATCCACATCTGGCATTGCTCCCCATGCAGTTTCATTCATTATTTCTCCAAGTTTTGTTTTTGGTTTATGTATTCCAGGTGTATCAGTAAATATAATTTGACAATTTTCTCTATTTACTATTGCTTTTATTGCTGTTCTTGTTGTTTGACATTTAGCTGTTGTAATAGCAACTTTTTCTCCTACTAAATTATTTATTAACGTAGACTTTCCTACATTAGTTCTTCCAATTATTGATACAAAACCAGATTTAAATTTATCCATTTTTACCTCTCTTTATAATTATACATATTTATTTATGCTTTTTTTGTAAAAAACAGTAGATGATTAATTAGTTTTTATTTACATTTTTTACTTGACATATTTATTTTAAAAATATTTTGTACAATTCTTTTACAATTGTTTTCATCTCTTCTTTCAAAAAATTTGTCTATTCTTAAATTATATTTATTCTCAATTGTAAAATTATTATTAATATAATATTTTATTTTATTAATTATATCGCTTTCATTGTTTAAAACATCTCCAAATCCGTCATTTAAATATGAAAAATAACCTTCTTGTAATTGATATTCTCTATATTTTGCCTCATCAAATTGATAATATATTGCTGGTTTTTTAATATAGCCAATATCCATTGCTATGCTTGAATAATCTGTAATTAGCATTTTACATTTTTTTAGTGTTTCTTGTATGTTAACTTCATTGTTGTTTTTTATAATTATTCTGTCATTTGTGGACTTTATTTTGTCTTTATAATTTTTCATGTTTTTATGTAAAACTAATTTAATTTTCAAATTAGTTTGTTCTAATAAATGTATTATTTGATTATTATTTATTAATTGATTCCATCTTTTAAAATATTCATATTCCTTATTTTTATCTTTTATCCATATTCTCCATGTTGGCATTATTAATATATAATTCTCTGTTTGGTTATTTTCTGTTATCTTGTCAAATCTTGCAAGTCCTGTATATGTAATATTTTCATTTGGATATCCAAATTTATTTAGTACATACTCATATTCTCTTTTTGCTCCACATATAAATAATCTAAATTTAGTTCTTGGATAATAAATCCATTTTGAATCATTTAAAGTTATTCCATGTTGTAAAAATATTCTTTTATTTTTTATAATTTCAAAATTATGTAAAATATAAAATATTGCTGGTGAAGGGTTTGCGTATTTTTGTGTTACTAGTATATATTTTGAATTAAGGTAATATACCCAATGTTTAAGACTTCTATGAATTATTACATTTCCTAATGTGTTTACTTTGTTATAATCTTTTGATTTTTTTGTTATTACATAATATGCATTTATACTTTTTTCATTTTTTCTTATATATTCAAATAAAGTAAATCCATTGTCACATGCTTCTTCTGGATTTTCTTCTATTATCCAAATATCTTTCTTCTTTAATAAAAAACTGGCAATAAAGCTTATTGGCAATATAAGCATAAAATAAAATATATCTAAAACATCTATTACTTTTAGTTTTCTTCCAATATTTCTTTGTTTTTGCGATATTCTTTTCATTACTGCATTTTTAGCATACATTGTAATATTTATTATTCTCTGTATTAAATTTAATTTTTCGCAGTCCTTATATAGTTTCCATTGATTTATAACTGATTTAAATTTGTTTGATGATATTCCACTTTTTCTACATCTATATTTAATTACATAATCATTATAACCATATGCTATAATTCCTGTTTTTAAAATACTATACCATGTTGCTGTATCTTCTGCTATTTTTAATTTTGGCATTTGTATTTTATTTTTTTCAATCTTTTCTATGTCTATAATTACTGTTGATGTTAATATTATTGTGTTTCCTAATGCTTGCTTATAATTAATTTTGTTTGGAACATTTACTTTTCTTATTAACTTTGTTTCATCTTCGTTTATTCTGTCATATCCTGAAAAGGAAAAAGCTATATCTTTATCTTGCATAAATTGTATCTGTTTCTCTAGTTTATAATTTTTCCAAATATCGTCACTATCAATAAATGCAACATATTTCCCTTTTGCATTTTTAATTCCAATATTTCTTGCGTTTGCAATTCCATTATTTTTCTTTAAATTAATTACATTTATTTTTTCATTGTTAAATACATTTATAATATCTAAACAATCATCTGTAGAGCCATCATTTATTATGATTAGTTCCCAGTTTTGGTATGTTTGGTCTATAACTGATTGTATAGATTGCTTAATGTATTTTTGTGTGTTATAAACAGGCATTATTATTGATACTAAATCTTCTTTCATTAATTTTTCCTTTTATATTTTTTGCTTTTTATTTGTAAATATATACTTTTTATATGAATATAATTATTTATATATAAAAGCATACATTTAGCATTCATTTTAATTGTCATCTTTATATTGCCTTTCTTCATTTTTTCTTTTAGATTCATATAAGCACTTTTGTCTTTTCTTATAATACACATTTTAACTATTTCAAAATAATTATTAGCATATATTTTATTTACATCATAATTTTGTTTTTTAATTAAAGTCACAAACTTTTCTATAAATTTTTCTGTATATTGAATTCTTTGTTTAATGTTTAAATCATTGCTTCTATCATCTTGATTTTTTTCCACTAATATTTCTGGTATAAATAATATTTTATTATCTATTTCAAGTGCTCTAATTACTGTTTCTAAATCTTGAAACTTTAAAAACATTTCATCAAAACCATTTATTTTATTTAAAATTTCTGTTTTAAAAAATAAGTTACTCCCTGTTCCAAAAAATGAGCGCTGATTTAATAATTCATATATACAATCACTTGGCAAATATCCTGCTTCTCGAATTACTTTTCCCTTGTCTTTTACAATACACTTTGTATAAGCTATATTATATTGTCTGTTTTCTTCCATTTTTGTTACTAATGTTTTAATTCTTTCCATATAATAGGTATCATCATCATCTAAAAAAGTTATGTAAGTTCCTTTTGCTTGGTTAATTCCTATATTTCGTGCAATGGCAGCATTTGTATGCTTATCACATTTTACATATTTTATATTATATAATAATTGATATTCTTTAACAATTCCTTCTATTTCTTTTCCTATACTAGAATCTTTTTCATTATCATCTACAATAACTAATTCACAATTTCTATATGACTGATTTATTATACTTTCTATAGCTTTTTTAAGTGACTGTATTCTATTATATGTTGGTATTATTATTGTTACCAAACATTTATTCATCTTTAATCTCCCTAATTAACTTATTATACTCTTTTTTTATTTGATTTATATCTTCTTGCTCTTTCCCATTTCTTTTTATATCTTCTATGTTTACCTTGTTTGTATTATATTCATTAATCATTATGTTTTTTAGTTGTTTTATAATATTATTTATTTCAGGATTGTCAATTTCTTTTATACTTTCAATTGCACTATATATAGCTTTTTCTCTTGACATTATTGTATCAACATACATTGGAGTTACAAACTTAATGTTAGAAAGTCTATCTATTAGGAAATTATAATATTGTATTAAATTATTTTCTTCTATTTTGTCTATATTGTCTTTTATTATTGTGACATACAAGTCTATCAATTCTGTTTGTTTATAGTATGGTTCTTTTATCATTAACATTTGTATTTTATTTATAATTTCTTCATAATCATAATTTTCTTTTATTTTATTGTTAATATATAAATATTGATATGATGAATTATAAAAATTCAACTTCATTTTTGTTTTATAATCTCCTGAATTTATACAGTATTTTGCGATATTAGCTAATATGTATATACAAGATATACAACCCAATAGTGCAAAAATTATATAATCAATATATTTACTTATTTGCATATTGCTATTGTTATTATACTGTATTATAGCTATATATTCAAAAACTATTAGAAGAATTATTAAAAAAGACATATCAAAATCAAATAAAAAGCTATGACTAATAACTAAAAATAAACCAATTACAATCGGTATATATTTTCTAAAATCTATATTTTTTTTTGCTATAATAATAAATTTTATTAGTGTTGTTAATATTAATAATATAAATAATAATACACCTATTATGCCATATGAAATTAATAGTTCAAAAAAGTAACTGTGTGTTTCTTTTACACTGTATGGATATTCTTGTACAGAATTCGACACTTTTTTCCAAGTATTCCCACCTTGTCCTATTAATATGTGATTTTTGGCTATTTTAATACAATCTTCGTAAAATTTAACTCTTTGACTTATACTATCATCTTTTATTGAAAAAGATTTAAATAATCGTCCTAATGAACTTGGTATATATTTGTATTGTAAAATATATTCCTTATTATTTATTAAGCATTTATTTATTGTAACTGTTCCAGTTAACTTATTTTTTATTTTTATTAATTGCATATCTTCTGTTGGCATAAATTTAATATAGTAATTTTTTTGACGACCATTAGTTTTCACTTTTGCTAAATTAGTTTCATTAAAATATTCATTTACTTCAATTATATTAATTTCAAATGCATTTTCCGTGTCATATTTGCATACCATATCTAAATCTAATTGTATAATATATTCTGTATTAGGTACAAAATTATATTTAATTTCTTGTGTATATGATACTTTGCTAAATGTATATGGTTTTGAGTAATTTAGTCCAATTGTTAGTATATAGATTATTATAATTACTAATATGCTACTTCCTATTATACTTATTTTTTTTATATTTTTTCTGTATTTTATTGTAAAATACAATATTAATGACAATACTAATATTGCAAATACAGATCTTGAATATGTTATATATGTAATGTAGATACCAAGGAGCATATATGCAATATACAAAACTTTTATTGTTTTTTTCTCAGATGTCTCAATTTTATAAATTGCTAAAAATATACAAAATACCATATATATAGCAACTGAATTTGCATATCCAAAAGTTGAACTAAATCTATAATCTGTTGTATATTTTAAGTTAAAATTTTGTAATATCCATGTTGCATAATTTGAATGCTGTAAATCTATTCCTAAAATCACTATTATTAATGAAGAAAATATTGTGACTGTTACCAATACATCAATTTTTTTCTTACTATCTACAGTGTTTCTAACCAATAAATAAACAGCATATACAAAAAAATATTTTAATATAAACTCTATAGTTCCTTGATATGTGGAATATGTTTTAAAAACAAGTGGAAAAATAGTAGAAATCATAAATATTAGAACTATAGCATCCACTTTGTTTTTAATAACAATCTTTTGATTTAGTAATATTTTTCTTAATATTAAATATATTAAAATTAATATCATAAAAATACAAATTGGAAACACCCTTAGCCCTTTTTCATTTGCTCCTATTATTAGGTTAAATGTAATTATTATTATACTTATTAAAATTATTCCTAATGTATTAATTACTTTTTTCAATTTAGTTGTCTCCAATTTAATATATTTTATAATTTAATTTTTTCTTAATCTCCAGCGTAATTCCATGTTATTGTTGCAGTAGAGCCCCATGGAGCATCTGATATGCTGTCTTGTGTTTTTTTTATGTTTATGTTCGTTAGTTCACTACAGTAACAAAATGCATTATAGCCTATACTCGTTACACTGCTTGGGATTGTTATGCTTGTCAGCCTTCTACAACTAGTAAATGCACCATTCCCTATACTTGTTAAATTTGTCGGAAAATTGATTCGAGCAAGCTTACTAAAACTTCTACACGCAAACGCATTTTCTCCTATTTCTAAAATTGTATTAGGTAATATTACTTCCTCAACAGTCCATGAAAACACGCGACCTTGGTCCATCTGAACTTCAAACGCTCCGTCTCCTATTGCAGTTACTGTATGTTCTGTTCCATCAACATCTACAGTTGCTGGTATTACAAGTGTTTTTATATTATCAGGTATTACTATTAATCCACTTTCTGAACCAGAATTCGAGTCAGTATCCAATTCAGCTTGCAATAATGCATCAATCTGATTATTATCCCAATTAAATCCTGTTACTTTAACAGTATTTTCATTTAAACTTTCATACGCAAATAATTCTGGCATTACTGTTACATCTAAGTCCCCATATGGTGATTCTGGCATGTTTGGTTGTGAAGCTGTTCCTTCAACTATTGTGCCTCCTTTTACCACCTCTAAGTTTTCATTTACTTCCACTTTTATTTGCTTTTTTATGCTTGTTGTGCTATCTGGATATATAATATAAGTTGGATATGTTTCTGCTTGTTGTTCATTATTTTTTACTGCCGATGTTATTGGTGTTCCTATATAGTTTTTATTTACTTCTGTTGCTATGTCACTTGGCTTTATTTTTGTTTTGTCTCCAGAAACATTTATCATCAGTGAACATATTGCCAAATACACTTCTTCTTCCTTACTTACTACTTCTTGCTTTTCTTTTGCCATTCTTGTCTGTGCTATTATTCCCGTTTCACTAAATACAACTGATACTGTTATTACTACTAAAATTAATAACACTATTATTGTTATAATTAGTGCAATCAAAGTAATACCTCTTTCCATAGTATAATCTACAATATGTGATGTTGATTTTTTTTGTTCGTTTTTCTTTATTTTCATTCGTTTTCTCCTCTTATTTTTTAGATTTTTCATGTGTATCTTTTTTTATTTATGCCAAGAATAACGCATATTTGCTAATAACTGTTTTGATTTTATACTGTCTTTATGTTTTTTGTCAATATTTTTTAAATTAAATTTATCTTATTCTTTATTTTTTAATGCTTGATTTAAAATTATATAAAACTTTTTTGCATCTTTTCTATATATAATTAAATTTACTGGAACTATTATAATTATTGATATAATAAATATTTTCAATCCATATTTAATCCATTCTAAATATGATGTCATATTTGATACTGATACATTTTTACATATACAAATTATTAATATTATTTCAATTAGAACAATCAGTAATCTATTAAAAATACAATTTACATTTCTTTTTAAAATATATTTTGAGATATAGTACATAAGTTCTATTGTTCTCACTATTATAGAAACTAATGTACCTATTGCCACACCAATTATTCCATATTTATATACCAATGCAATAGAAATAATAATGTTTAAAATTGCTTGTATATAAGCACCTTTTTTTGTTTCTTTAAAAGCCCCTGATGCTTTTGCTAAATTATTATATGGTTGCATAATAGCCCAAATAAATTCAGAAGTCGTAAAAACAACTCCAAAAACAGGTCTAACATAATTTGCATCATTAACTCCAAATGTATAAACTTTTATAAATGGAACAATTAATATTATTGTGCATACATATATAATACTTATTAATGTATAATAAAATAATTCATAACTTTTAAATTTAATATTTAAATTTTCTTTTTCATCTTTAGCAATCATATCTCCCCATAATGAATCTATACTATTAGAAAATGACTGTACTATACTTTTTATTCCATTTACTACAAGCAAATATATAGAATATACTGATACTTCTTTCATATTAGTAAATATGGTTAATACTACTAAATCTGTATTTACATGAATTATATATGCTATGTGTTGTGCAATCCCATCCCATTTTTGTTTTATTTTATAGTTTGATTCAACATTTTTTAAATCTATATTGTATATTTTTTTTACATATATATTTTGTATAATTGGTCTCAACACAAAAACTAATGTACTTACCAGTTTAATAATTTGAATATTACACTCACAATATATAAGTATAACTACTAGTATTGTATTTAATATTATAGTTCCAAGTTCGATAAATGATATTACATAAGAGCGCTGTTCTGCTTGAATATACATTTTATACGTAATTCCCAAAAAGTATTCTGCAAACACACTTATAGCTATTATTATAATTAATGAAATTGTAAAAATTGAACTGAATTCTTGTTCTACAATTGTAGGATATATACAACATAATATAATTATATATATAATAAATATTTTAGCTATATTTTTAAAACACTTCTCTGTTGCCTTTAATATAATCTGTATTTCCTGTTTATTCTTTTCTGCAATTGGTTTATATAGTAATGCCTTTGCTACTGGAGCTATTCCTCCTTCTAATAATACTATATATCCTAAAAATTGAACTATTGAATTTATTAGTCCATTAACTGACGAACCATATGTTTTTATAATTAATTTGGGAATAATAAATCCAAATACTATTTTAATAATTTGTAATAATAATGATATTATTATGTTTTTTATAGCGTTTTTACTTCTCAATTTTTCTTCCCTTTACTATTATTTTTGCTACCAATACTCTACTTCTGCATCTTTATATATTTTGAATTATTATATGTAGGCATTATTATGCTTATTAAATCATTTTCCATTTTGATTTATTTCTCCTTTTAATATTATTAATAGCTATAATATGTTTAATTGTCATAATAATATATTTCATATCTGCCCTTAAGTTTTTATTATTTATATAATCTATATCCATATAATTTCTTTGTTTAAAATCCATATATCTTTTTGCATTAGTTTGCCAATATCCTGTTATTCCTGGTTTTACTGTTATTATTTTTTTATAAGTTTCTCCCATATCTTTAATTTCCTTTGGTAAATATGGTCTAGGTCCAACAATACTCATATCCCCTTTTAAAACATTTATAAATTGAGGAAATTCATCTAATTTAAACTTTCTTAAGTATCCTCCTAATTTAGTAATTCTTGGATCTTTCTCTAATTTTTTATATTTATTATATTCCTTTTTAGCTTCTTCATTTTGATTTAAATATGTTTCTAATTTTTCTTCAGCATCTATTACCATAGTTCTATATTTATATATTTTAAATTGTTTTCCGTTTTTTCCAATTCTAAGCTGAGTATAAAATAATGGCAAATGACTTTCCTTTAATCTATGTCTAGCTATATATATAATCATTGTAATAGGAATTAATGTTAAGCTTCCAAGTATTCCTCCAATAATATCTATTAATCTTTTAAAAAAATAATATATAATTTTATATTCTTTAATTTTTTTTGTTTGTTTATGTGTAATGTTTTCATATCTAACATTTGAGTTCATTTACATTCTCCATATTTTGATTTTATTATTGTGTAATTTTGCTCAATTTTACTTTAGAACTCTTTGTGCATTTGTAATTTGCAATATATTTTCTTATATTGTTATTGTTGAATCAGTAGGGCATATTTGTATAAATGTGTTTCCATCATTTACTGTTATCTCTTCTCCATTTTGATATTTATATACTGTTTGCCCACTATGTGATGTTTTCTCCCAAGTAATTGGAACTGAATATCCGTTAGATACATAATATCCGCTTCCGCTTCCTATGTTCTCTAATTCTTGTCTTGCTTTGTCTTGACCACTTAATGTATAGTTATTTACTTTATAAATAATTATATTTTTTGCTGTGTATTGTTCTTCTGTTTCTAAATCTACATTTGCTTTTCCTGACATACTCCTTTTGTATACTTTGTTTTGTTCATCATATTCATAACTTGTTGTATGATACTGTGAATATTTTAATGTAATATCATTTGCAATTGTTGCTCCCTCTACTGTACTTAAATCAATTTCTTCTGCACTATAATTTAAAAGTAAATCTTTATTTGTGTCTCTATCATATCCTTTATTTTCTACTTGTTCTTTTACTTTCTTTAAATTTACAAATCCTGTATGTTCATAATATCTTTTTAAAGTTTTATCTCTGAAAAATACTGTTCCTTCTAATGCAATACCATCAAAGCTGTCAATTCCTGAGTCTAATCTTGAATATGCTTGTGGACTTCCTCCCCAATGAATAAATATTGCATCATTTTCTTCTGCATAATCTATAAAATAATGTCTAGCGCTTCTTACTGAACCTACTTTTTCTGGCAATTTATCTTTATACAATGCCATCATTCTAGTTATTCCACCTTCTACAACTATTTCATAAATTAAATATGCATCTTTTAAACCGCATTGTGGCCATGCTTCATGATTATTGTTTATCATTATTGCATATGGTCTTGTTTTTGAATTTTCATTTACTATTTGTACTTGTGATTCTTCTTTATTTTCATTCTCCATTTGCCCTGTTGTTTGTTCTGCTTGTCCTTTATTTAATATTTTTAATGTTAATAATATTCCTGCTATAAGTATTAATACTACTAAAATTATTACTAATAATTTTACTCCATTTTTATTTTTTATTTTCTTTTCTGTTTGTTTTGCTTTTCTTCCTTTACCCATTTTGTATTTTCATTCCTTTCTTTTATTTTAATATTTTTAATTTTTTTAATATATTTTCTTCTTTTTGTCTCATTATAATTTTATCATTTTCTTTTATATGGTCATATCCCATTAGATGATAAAAGCCATGTACTGCCATGTATGATAATTCCCTTTCAAAACTATGCTCATATTCCTCAGCTTGTTTTTTTACTTTATCTATAGATATAACTATATCTCCTAAAATATCTGGATTTAAACTTTTTCTTTTTTCTAATTCCTCCTTTTCAAACATTGGAAAAGAAAGCACATCAGTTTCTTTATCAATATTTCTATATTCCTTATTTATTTTCTTAATATGCTGTGGATTTGTTAGTACTATATTAATATATAGTTTTTTATCATTTAAATTTTCTTCATCAAAACATTTTTCTAATACTTTACTTAATATATTAATATATTCTTCATTTTTATTTATATCTAAAAAATTTATTTGGGTTATATTCATATATTGTACCTCATTTATTATGCTATTTTTTTGTAACTCCCTATTATTGTTTTATAACTATTTTTTATTTTTCTCATTGCACCTAATTGTACTAGCTTTTGTTTTATTTCATTTATTATTTGTTCATAATTAGTTTTACTTTTACTTAACATTTTTAAATCATTTTTTAAAAATAATATTTGCTTTTGTTCTTTGTTATTTTCTATTTTACTTATTTGATTATATTTATCCCAAAACTTTTTATATTCTTCTTTTTCCTCTGGCTTGTCCCAATATACTTTTGTAGATAATAATTTTATATTATATTCTTCTATTAGCTCTGTTAATAACTCAAATGCCCTATCTTTTCTTTGTTCACTTGACTTCACAATTAAATCTCTCACATTTTTTATAAGGTATGCATAACACTGTTCTGCTGCAATTAATGGTAAACTATGTGTAAATAATTGTCTGCTAATTCCTAATAAAATCATTTTCTTTTTTATTTTATCTCTTTCATCAAGTTTACCTACTAACATGCTTTCATATTTTTCGTAATCTTCTAAAATAGCTTTATATTCGTTAGATTTATCTATCCTTAATTTTATTGGTAAAATTTCAGATATATAATTTTCTAATGTATTAAACACTTTATTATATATACTGTTTATTGATTCTATCTTAGTAGATACTGTATCTGCTAATTGTATTGAATAATTTTTTAATAATCCTTTATATAAAGAATCCATTTTTGATATATAAAATTTATTATATTTTTCTATTGCACTCTCTTTTTTTAAATTAATTACTGACTCATAATCTACTTTCAATAAATATTCTTGCTTTTTATATTTATATTCTATATATTGTTTTTCTTTTAAACTAACTATTAAATAATATTTGCTTAATGCTTGTTTTTCAAATTCTGATGCAGTATTATTTTTAACTTTTTTATAAACTGAATCAATTATATATTTATCTATAGCTTCTAAGTATAAACTATAAACTTCTTCGCATTTTTTTAATAATGCTTCTCCTTTTTCTATATCTTCCTCTTCTGTTGCTAAAATATAATTAGAATATGTTTTTATTAAGTTGTTTCTTTTCATAGAAATCATCAAGCTATTAATGCTTACTTTTGTAGGTATTAGTATTTTTGTAATAGTGCTAGTAATTTTTGAAAAAAATGTTTTGTTCGTTTCTAAAACCCTTAGGCTCTTTTGTTCCATATTATCACCCATTCCTTTAAAATAATATTTGGTCTTTACTACCGATGTTTTCAAGCACTTCATATATAATTTCAACTTCTATGTATTCTTCATTTGGATATATATTTACTTGTTTGTTTATAATATTTTCTTTGTGTTCTATTTCTTTTTCTAGTTTCTCTTCTAGTTCTTTAGTTGCTATTCCGAATAAGTTCTTCTTCTGTATATGTTACATCTTGCTTTTTTTGTTCATAATTTGTAATTTTTATGATTTCAATCGGTAAATAAAAATCAGAAAATAATCTTAATTTTTTATTCTCTCTTATTGTATCATAATTTTCAAATTTTGAAAGTGTTTTATTTAAATTTATTTTAAAATTATTTATATTTAATGTGTATTTTTGCTCTGTAATGCCTGTAGGTACTTGAATTTCTTGTGTAAAATAAAATTTTTCTTTTTTTGAATACCACACTTTTGCTTGTATATCTGCTTGAGAACGTACATATCTAATTCCTGTAAATTTTCCTTCTAAATATCCTGCAACTAATAAATCACCTTCTTATACAATATCCCATTCTTTTAAATGTGCTGTACCATATTGAACATTTATTTTTGTTATCATTGAGGTATTATTAGATATAATATAAAAATATTCATTTTCATTTACTATTTCAGGTGCTTTATCAATTTCTTTTATTTCTACTATAGCATTTGTTCCTTTTAAATTAATTCCAATCCATGCTATATCATCCCTATTTAATCTTATTTTATTAATAATTAAATTTGTGTTTATATTGTTTTTATTAACTCCTATTTTTAATCCTTGCTCATTTAATACATTTACTATTTCTTCTTTTGGAATTTTTATATTTCCTTTTATTTCTATATTCCATATAAAATTAGAAATAACTACTAGTCCAATAAATATTAATATAAGGAATATTAAAAAAATCTTCCTTTTTCTGTACTTATGTAATATAAATGGCAAACCTTTTTTATTTTCAATTTTTATTTTTGATTTTGTCTTTTTTGCTATTTGTTTTAGCTTTTTATAATCTCTAATACTAACATTAGCATATAAAATTGTGGATTTTTTTCTACTTGTTTTCCATAAAAATATATTTTTACTAATACAAACATTTATAAATCTTTCTATAAAATAACTTTCTATTTTTATATTAACATATCCTAATAAATAGTTTAACCAAACTTTTAAGAACAAGTTTTTCTCCTCCGTTTCATTCATCTATAACTCTTTCAATATCTATACTCTCTATTTTGCCTTTTACAGATATATCATCTTCTGTAACTTGTTCTAAACTCAAATTAAATCCACTAATATTAATATTTCCTATAGTAGTATTTATCTTTATATAAAATTCTTCATATTCAAGTATTCCTTTATAATTCTCTATTAACATTTCATCAAATCCAATAATTGTTAGTTTTGGATTGCCTGCACTTATTTCTCTTGGCACTTCTAATATTTCATTTATTTTATTTGTTACTTTTGTGTTCTTTTTGTTTTTCATCTTATCCTCTTTTCTTATTAATTTATATGTTTATTTTTTTAATTCATCTAATGTTTTAAACTCGTATCCCATTTTTTTTATTTCTTTTATACAGCTATCTAATATATTTGAGTTATCTACTGAATTAGCATGAAGTAATATTACTGCTCCATTATGAATATTTGATATTATTTTATTTTTTCCATACTCTTCTCTTCCTTGTTTCTTTTCATCCCAATCATCATAAGCTAAACTCCACATTGTAGTCGTATATCCCAACTCTTGTGTAGTTTTTAATGTCCTTTCACTAAATTCTCCCATTGGTGGTCTTATATATTTCATTTCATAATTAAACTTTTCATATACTGCTGTATGCAAATTCATAATTTCTTCTTTTATTGTTTTATCCTCTAAATCTGGCATGCTTTTATGGTTTACTGTATGGTTGCCTACTATATGTCCTTCTTCAATCATTCTTTGTACTAATTGTGGTTGTGTATTTAAATAATGTGCTGTTATAAAAAAAGCTACTTTTACATCATTTTCTTTTAATATATCTAATATTCTTTCTGTATATCCTGCTTCATATCCTTCGTCAAATGTTAAATATACATTTTTATCTTCCTTGTTTCCTATTGCAATTCCTTCATAATTATTTATTAATGATATATTGGTTTTTCCTAAATCTGGTTGATTATGATTATCATTCCTTTTTATTCCCCAGCCTATCTTTTTATTTGATATTATAGCTACAGAACTAGTAGTTATGCTTTCTTGCTCTAGTGAGTTGTTGAAAGTTATTAAGCTAAATGTAAATACACATACAATTGCTCCTAATAGTATATATATTATCTTTTCACTTCTCATATAAATCCTCCTCGTATTAAATAAATATGTTAAAAAATAAAACTTATTACTTAAAATGAAAAAAATCGCTCAGAGCGATTTTTTTTATTAGTTAAAATTATTTACCAATTTAAATTACCTATTGTAACTACCTGTTTGTTTCCTTTAACAATTTTTCCAATCTCATAGCAAGATATACCTTCTTTAGATATATGTTTTTTTACATCTTCAGAATGTTTAGAGTCAGTTACTATAACAAACCCAATTCCCAAGTTATATGTTCTTAACATCTCTTTGTCAGAAACATTGCCAAATGTTTTTATTTTTTTAAATATTTCTAATATGTTATATTTTGAAAGATTAATTTCTGCATTTACATTATCAGGTAATATGCGATTTAAATTTTCGCAAATTCCTCCTCCTGTTATATGTGCCATACCATGTATCATTTTTGTACCAAATAAATTTTTAACATAATTATAATAGCACCTGTGTGGTTCAAGAATAGTATTCATAAAACTTTTCCCATTAATTACCTCATTTAAAATTTGCGGATGCTCTTTGATTAAAGTTCTTACTAATGTATATCCATTAGTATGAATTCCACTAGAAGAAACTCCTAAAACAATGTCTCCCTCCTTAATATCTGAGCCATCAATTACCTCACTTTTTTCAACAATCCCAACAATGCTTGATGTAAGAATATATGTTCCATTAGATATTACTCCTGGTTGTTCTGATGTTTCTCCTCCTGTCAAAACACAACCTTGTTTTTCACATGCATCAGCAATAGATTTAACAATTTTATTTATATCTTCTTTAACAATTTTTGAACATATTATTGCATCCTGTATTGCTAAAGGAGTTGCTCCCATTACAATACAATCATTAATTAAATGATTAATCATGTCATAAGCAACTGTTTCAAGACTACCATATTGAGCTGCAAGTAACTGTTTTGAACCTGGTTCTTCTGTTTTTAATACTAAAACAGGTTCTTTATAATTAGAAAAATTTAAATCAAATATTGAAGCAAAAGCTCCAAATTTATTTAGTACCCTCTTATCTGTTTTTAAAACCTCTGCCATTTCCTTCTTGGTTGCATTTGCAATATCTATATTGACACCATAAGTTAAACCTTTGTCCATTTTTTTATCCTCCTAAAAAATATTAGAGGAAGCTCCTCTTGTTACAATTATATAAAAAGCTTAATCTTATGTCAATATTTGATTAATAAAGTTATATTTTATTAATTTTAGTTTACTTATTTATCAATAATTACTCATTAGTTTCAATTTTACTTTTTTATTCTTTTTATATTGACATTATTTCCTTTTTAGATTATATTTAAATTAATTTGGAAAATTAAGGAATTTCTTCTTTTTATTATATTATAAACTAGGAGGCTTATATGTTAAATTTTGTTATATGTGATGATAATCCTTCTATATTAAACAAGCTCTATAAAATGTTAGAATCCATATTTATAAATAATAATATTAATGCAGAAATTGGTTTGCAGGCTCATACTGCACATGATGTAATAAATTATGTGCAGACTCATAAAGTTGATGTTTTGATTTTAGACATAAACTTACAGTCTGAAATGACTGGATGTGATATAGCTAATATTGTTAGAAAAAAAAATAAAGATGTATATATTATTTTTACTACTGGACATTTAGAATATGCATTAATTGCATATAAATATAAAACATTTGATTACTTGCCAAAACCTATTGTTAATGAAAAATTAGAAGAAACTATTTTAAGACTTATTGAAGATATAAAACATACTCCTTCTAAATTTATTAGATTAAATAATAACAAAACAATAATTAATCAAGATGAAGTTAATTATATTAAAAAAGATGGGATGAAATTAATATTTTGTACAACTACTCGTACTTATGAAACTTATAGTTCTTTTAATAAGATCGAAAGTTGTCTGCCCGAAAACTTTGTTAGATGTCATAAATCCTATATAATAAATGTGAAAAAAATTTCTGATATAAATTATAACAAAAATACAGTATCTTTTTCGCCTAATGATTTCTGTTCTATTGGATCTAAATATAAAAATAAAATTTTGGAGGTTTTTGAAAATGGAAATTTTACAAACAATTTGGAACGCACTAACAACAGAAAATGAGTTTTTGATTAAAATAATTAATATTCCTTTAGTCTTTATTGAAATGACTGTATCAGTTTTATTATTTACTACAATTTTAAATATTGATTCAACCAAAAAACAAAAAACTTTATATGTTATATTATTATCTATATTGGGTCTTTTCACTTCTTGGTTTATCTCTGTTCCATATAATACTTTTATAAATATTATAGCCTGTCCTATTTGTGTTTATTTCATATTTAAAACTAATATTTTAAAATCAGTTCTTGCTGAAGTAGTACAATATGTTGCTTTTATTTTATCACTTTCGTTTTTAGTAAATGTTTATTCAATTATATTTAATGTAAATTCTAATGCTTTTATAATTATACCAATTCATAAATTATGCTATTCATTAATACAATATTTATTTATATATTTATTATATGCTTTTTGTAAAAATATTGAATTTAATATTAATATAAAAGATAGTTTTAAAAAGAAAAATAATGTAATACTATTAATTAATTTTATAATTGGTATTATATCATTAGTTATACAATCATACATAACTACTAAGTATATGGATATTCTTCCATATAGTTTGCAATTTTCTACTATATTTATCCTTTTAGTTTGTTTTATTATTTCTATGTTTAGTCTTTATAGAACAAATAAATTAGAAGTTACCACTGAAAATTTAGAAGAAGAAAAATTATATAATAAAACTTTAACTATACTTTATGATAATATTAGAGGTTTTAAACATGATTTTAATAATATTGTTCAATCAATAGGTGGTTATATTTCTACTAATGATATGAATGGTTTAAAAAATTACTATTCTGATTTAATGACTGATTGTCAAAAAGTTAATAATTTAGCCATACTTAATCCAGAGCTTATTAATAATCCAGCCATTTATAGTTTGCTTACTTCTAAATATCATAAAGCAGAAGAATTAAATATTAAAATAAATTTTGAAGTGTTTTTAGATTTAAAAACTTTAAATATTAAAACATATAATTTAACTAGAATACTTGGTATTCTTTTAGATAATGCTATTGAAGCAAGTAATAAATGTGATGAAAAAATTATATATATTACAATTCGTAAAGATAATAAGGCAAATAGGCAATTATTTGTTATTGAAAATACTTATTCTAATAAAAGTGTAGATACAGAAAGAATTTTTGAAAAAGGTTATACTTCCAAAAATGAAGCTGATGGCAAAAACCATGGTCTTGGATTATGGGAAGTTCGTCAAATTCTTAAAAAAAGTAATAATTTAAATTTATTCACTACTAAAACTAATAAATTATTTAAACAACAATTAGAAATATATTATTAAATCAGCAAAGTAACAAAGTAACTTTTTGTTCTCGCCATTTGAGTCTTTAAATAATCAGAGAAATTTTTTATTATATAAAATTAAAGAAGCTGTGTCGAAAGCAGCTTCTTTTTGTATGAAATCAACTACTTAATTAATCTTTTTTTATTAATGATGCAGGCATTTTTGGTTGATGAAAAGCATGCCAGAATACACATGCTGTATTTGTAGATTTTGCATATTTTTCTGCAACTTTAGCTAATAATTTTAACATTTATATCCCCCCTTTTTGTTCTAATTTTATATATGTAATACGTATTATGTTGTCACATTCATATTTTGCCTTTTTATGTATTCTTTATAACCATATTTATTATTTGTTATTTTATAAATAAATTTAGTTATAAATATAGTTTGTAAAAATGTTCCAAATATTAATAAATTAGAGATTACTGAATCTTTTACTATTAATGCACAAACTAAAGTTAATGTCATAGTTATGTATGATAATTTTCTTTTAAAATCTCTATCCTTTTTTCTTAATATTGGTACATTTTCTGTATCTGCTGGGGCATAAAGTTTTATCATAATTATACTAAAAACCCAAGTTGTTATAATTATTATATATTTAAGATATATTTGCTCAAAAATAATATGCTTGCTTAATACTGCTGTCCCTATATAAAATAAACTAGTTGCAATTATACATCCTATATGTGTTTTTAAATGAACTCCACCAGAAAATGTTTTATATGGCATTATAAATAGCAAAGCTAAAACAGTAAGTTCTAAAACTTTAAACATATATGCAATTGCAATTATTACAAATGTTTTTGGTATTTCCCCTATTACTAATTGAAGCCCATAGTTTATAATTTCTGCTTTTTCATTATCTATTTCTGGCATTTTATTTCTTATTTTTTCTGTTAATTTATTACATATTTTTTCTATCAAATAAAATCACCTCAACTTTTTCTTTGTTGTTAAAATGATTTTACTTTTAATTTATTTATTATTTTTATAATCTCTACATACAATTAAAAATCATATATGAAATTTAAAAAAATTAATTTCATATATGATTTTTTGTGTTTTATAAAATCTACATAATTATTTTTTATTTTAAAGCTTCCCATTTTCCATAAATTCCACAAGGAAGTAGTAAATCTGAATTTTTCATAGGTAGTCCTATTTCACCTGCTAAAAAATTCCCTTTAAGTTTTTTTAAGTTTAATTTTAATATGTTTTCTAATACTTGTGAAGATATTCCTGTTGTATATGAATTTATTAAAAAAAATAGTGGCTTGTCACTTAAAACGTGTGTGCATAATTGTACTAAATCTGAAATGTTACTCTCAAATTGCCATACTTCTCCGAGAAGCTCCTCTTCCATATGATGGTGGATCCATTATTATTGCATCATATTTATTTTTTCTTTTTAATTCTCTTTTTACAAATTTTATTACATCATCTACTATATATCTAATTGGCTTGTCTTGAAGATTTGAAGATATAGCATTTTCCTTTGCCCAAGCCACCATACCTTTTGAACTATCTACATGGCAAACAGATGCACCTGCATATAAACATGCTAATGATGCACCTCCTGTATATGCAAATAAATTTAAAACTTTTATTGGTCTTTTTGCATTTTTTATTTTTTTTATCATCCAATCCCAATTTACAGCTTGTTCTGGAAAAAGCCCTGTATGTTTAAATCCCATTGGTTTTATATTAAAAACAAGTTCTCCATATTTTATTTGCCAACTTTGTGGAAGTTTATTTTTATAATTCCAACTTCCTCCCCCTTTGTTACTTCTATTATATACAGCATTTGCCATTTCCCATTTTTCAGGAAAAGATTTTTCTTTCCAAATTATTTGAGGATCTGGTCTTACTAATGTTACATTTTTCCATATTTCTAGTTTATATCCATTTGCCATATCTAATATTTCATAATCTTTCCAATTATTTGCTATATTCATTTTTACCCCTTTTCTTAAGGTTAAGCTACCTTTTATTATATTGTTGTTAAAATCTTGAAAAACCTATATATAAAAACTGTATTTGCTGTTATTAGTAATGT
Source organism: Clostridia bacterium (assembly GCA_030539215.1). Taxonomy (GTDB): domain Bacteria; phylum Bacillota; class Clostridia; order TANB77; family CAG-508; genus CAG-452. The sequence continues at coordinate 1,194 of JAUNSM010000003.1, read as the reverse complement.
TAAAGCTATTACAAGTATTGTCATAATTTTATTTTTATTAATTAATTCTTTTAATTTATTGTTTTTTCTTTCATTTTTTATAACTTCTTTGCACTTATTTTCCCAAAACTCATCTTTTGTTATATCAACCATATTTACCTCTCTCCTTGTCCTTTTTTTAATATATATTCAAGGAGTTTAATAAATATTACAATTTTTATAAGAGCTCTTTCTTGATTTTTCTTGCCAATTCTTCAGTTATTCCTTTTACTTGTGAAATTTCTAAAAGATTAGCCTTTTTTATTCCTTCTATGCTATCAAATTTTTTTAGTAAATCTTGTTTTTTCTTTTCTCCTATTCCTTTTATTTTATCTAATTTAGACTTTGTTGTATCTTTATTTCTAAGCTTTCTATTATATTCAATTGCTATTCTATGTACCTCATCTTGCATATTTGTTATAAAATTCATTAGTGTTTCATTTAATTGTATCTCTTTTTTGTTTTCATCAATTAGCTTGCTCGTATTATGTTTTTTATCCTTTACCATTCCAAACACAGGAATACAAATATTATACTTATCAACTGCTTTTTTTATTGCTCTTATTTGAGTAATCCCACCATCTGCAAATATTACATCTGGTAAAGTGCCAAATGCCCCTTTAGAGTTTTCTATAGAATGCTTTATTCTTCTTGTTACTACCTCCTCCATACACTTTGGATCATCTTGAGAAAATACAGTTTTTATTTTAAACCTTCTGCCTAAATTTTTATTTATTACACCATCTTTTGCTGTACACATTCCAGCTACCATATATTCTCCTGAAATATTAGATATATCAAAACATTCTATTTTTCTAGGAAGCTTTTCAAGTTGTAAAATATCTTTTAATTGTAATACAATATTTTCTTTTCCTTTTGTTTTGTTTTCTAATGTAATTTTAGCATTATTATTTGCCATTTCTATAAACCTTAATTTCTCACCTTTTTGAGGAATTTTAAATTCTATTTTTCTTTTTACTTTATTAGATAATAAAGTTTGTATTAAATCTATATCTTGTATGTTTTGTGGTAACATTATTTTGCTTGGCAAATCTATTTTATTTATATAATATTGCTTTATAAACTCTGATAAAATTTCGTTACCTGTTAAATTATTCAAATTTTCAAAAAAATAATGTTCTCTACCTATCATTTTACTATTTCTTACAAAAAATA
>JAUNSM010000109.1 GCA_030539215.1 Clostridia bacterium | reverse complement strand
AGTTTCAATACTTTTTTGTGGCGTTGATGCACCTGCCATTATTCCTATTTTTTCAAACTGTTTTATATAATCTAAACTCAATTCATCTTTTGTTTCTATTAATATACAGTTTTTGCAATATTTGGTAGAAATATTATACAATTTATTTGTGTTAGAACTGTGCTTTCCTCCAATTATTATCATCATATCTACTTTACTGGCTATTTTTTTTGTTTCTTCTTGTCTTAATCTTGTAGCATCACATATTGTATTTTTTACTTCTAATTCTGCATTTTCTTGTATTATTTCCTTTATAAACGATACTATAGAATCAAATTTTTCTAAACTATATGTAGTTTGTGATAGAATTAATAACTTTTTTATATTTGAATTATAAAACTTTTCTAATCCTTTATTTATATCTTCTTGTTTTTCAATTATAGTTGCATTTTTTCCACAATAACTAATTGTTGCTATTGTTTCTGGATGGTCTTTTTGACCAATCAAAAAAATATAATATCCATTGTTTGAATATTCTGTTGCAATATTATGTATTTTAATAACTTTTGGGCATGTTAAGTCTGTTACATGTAATCTTAATTTCTCTGCTTTTTTATAAATTTGCTTTTTTACTCCATGTGACCTAATTATTATATTATTTTTTGCTTGTTCTACATTATCTATAATAACTAATCCTTTTTTTTGCAATTCATCTGTAACTTGATTATTATGAACTAATTCTCCCAAACAATAACTTTTCTCACTTGTATTTAATAAATCATTAGTTTTGTTTACTGCATTTGCTACTCCAAAACAAAACCCTGCACTTTTTCCTATAACTATTTCCATATTCTTTTCCTTTATATCATTTTTAATATTTCCTCTTTCAAAACTTTTACAATATCTTCTTGTTTTACTTTTTTTATAATCTCACCTTTTTTAAATAATAATCCTTCTTTAATTCCTCCTGCTATTCCTATATCTGCATGTCTTGCTTCATTTGGCCCATTTACTCCGGCATCCCATAACAGCCACTGTAATAGGTGATTTTATTGTTCCGTAAAAACTCTTCTATTTCATTTGCAATTGGTATTAAATCATATTGTATTCTTCCACAAGTTGGGCAAGCAATAAGTGTTGGTGCTTCGTTATATAAATTGCAATCTTTTAATATTTCTTTTGCAACTTTTATTTCTTTTATAGGGTCTGCCGAAAGTGAAACTCTTATTGTATCTCCTATTCCCTCTTTTAATAAAATTCCTAATCCAATACTAGAGCTAATTGTTCCACTAAATTCTGTTCCTGCATGTGTTACGCCTAAATGTAATGGATAATTTATAGTATTTGCAGCCTCTTCATAACTTTGTATACATAGGTCTAATGATGATGCTTTAAGTGATAGTGCAATATCAAAAAAATCTAGTTCTTCTAATATTTTTATATGTCTTAATCCACTTTCAACCATACCTTTTGCTGTTGGTTTTCCATCTCTTTCTAAAATGTCTTTTGGAAGTGACCCACTATTTACACCAATTCTAATTGGAATTCTTTTTTGTTTGCAAATATCTACAACTGCCTTCACTCTATCAATTGAGCCAATATTTCCTGGATTAATTCTTATTTTATGGACACCTGCTTTTGCTGCCTCTAATGCAATTTTATAGTCAAAGTGTATGTCTGAAACTATTGGAATATGTATTTGCTTTTTAATTTCTTTTATTGCTTTTGCATCTTCTAAATCTAAACATGCAACTCTAATTATTTCACACCCTGCTTGCTCTAATTGTAAAATTTGCTCTACAGTTTTTTTTACATCTTTTGTTTTTGTATTTGTCATAGATTGTATAACTACTTTATTTTGTCCTCCTATTTGTATATCCCCTACAAATATTTTTTTTGTTTCATTTCTTTTAACCATTTTTATCCCCTTTAATTCACTTTTTTGTGTAATTATTTTATCACAAATATTGTTACTTTTAAATACTCTAAATTTAATAATTTAAAAAAATGTAGGGGCGATACTTAAGTTCGCCCGCAAAACGAACAATACGGAATGTTCTCGGACGAACGCAGTTTGCCCCTACATTTGCATTTGTTGTCGAATTTGCGGTTATGCAAAAATTTGCAATGTGTTTAATTGGGATGTGTTTACATGCGCAAAAAAAGACAGCCTAAAAATGCATGATTTTTAAACTATCTGTATTGTT
>JAUNSM010000063.1 GCA_030539215.1 Clostridia bacterium | reverse complement strand
CAGCTCCAGGATTATTTAAATTAGATCAATTAAAAAAGATAACAGGATTAACTGGGTATACCTACAGCAACGACTACTACTGGTTGACCTCTCCGTGGAGCAGTAACACTGACGGCGTGCACTTTGTGTCCGATAACGGCGTTATGGGGAACGGGGTTAACAGCATCAGTGGGGTTCGTCCGGTAGTTTCTCTTCGGCTCTGATATCTCCTATAAAGTAAAGAGAGAGTCAGAAAATGGATTTAGTTATTTAGTATTGAGTGAAGTTTCTGCAGAGTAAAAAGCCCGCCGTGTGGACTCTAAGTCACACGGCAGATGGGGTTTGCTCAAGTGGGTTCGCATAACAACAAATTTGCTAATTTACAATATTTTTAATTGTATTATGCAATTTTTTTTGCCAAAAACTTGACAAATGTGAAAAAATAGTGTAAAGTAGTATAGCATTACAAATGAAAATCGGGAATTACAAGTATCCCTAAATAAAAATAAAGGAAATAGTAATATGGAAAAGAATGTTAAAATAAGTATGCTTTGCCAAATCTATGGTAAATTATTAACTAAAAAACAATTAGCAATTTTAGAAGATTACTATAACCAAGATTTGTCTTTATCTGAAATAGCCGAAAATCAAAATATAACAAGACAAGCAGTTAGAGACATTATAAAAAAGGGGGAAAATAAACTTTTCGAATTAGAAGAAAAGCTTGAAATTATGAAAAGGATGTTTAAACAAGAGGAAAAAATATCAGTTATACTATCAGAACTTACAAAAATTCAAGAAGAATCTAGTGATAAGCAAATAGCACAAATTTTAACACATGTAAAAAAAGAATTAAGTTGTTTAGTATAAACATTACAAATGATGTAGGAATGACTAGTAGTCGTCCACACTTCAAAGAAAATGCATTTTGGAGGTGTAAAAATGGCTTTTGAGGGATTATCTTCAAGACTACAAGCTATTACAAGAAAACTTGGTGGCAAAGCAAGAATTACAGAAGCTGATTTAAAAGAGGTTATGCGAGAAGTTAAACTTGCACTTTTAGAGGCAGATGTTAATTATAAGGTTGTAAAAGAATTTGTAAATACAGTACAAGAAAAAGCTTTGGGGCAAGATGTATTAAAATCACTTACTCCCGGACAGCAAGTAATTAAAATTGTAAGAGATGAAATGACTGAACTTTTAGGTGGAACATTAAGTAGAGTTAATTTTACACCTAATCCGCCAACAGTAATAATGTTAGTAGGGTTGCAAGGTTCTCGGAAAAACTACTACAGCTGGAAAACTTGCAAATTTATTAAGAAAACAAGGGAAAAAGCCATTACTTGTTGCATGTGATGTATATAGACCAGCTGCGATTAAACAATTACAGGTTGTAGGAAACAGTTTGAATATACCAGTTTTTGCAAATGAAAACACAAAAGATGTGGTTTTAATTGCAAAACAAGCAATGAGTGTTGCAATTTCAAAATTAAATGATGTGGTAATACTAGATACAGCAGGAAGGCTTCATATTAACGAAGAATTAATGCAAGAATTAAAAAATGTTAAGTTAAATGTAAAGCCACATGAAATAATTTTAGTGGTAGATTCTATGACAGGTCAAGATGCAGTAAATGTAGCAGATAGTTTTAATCAAAATCTTGGAATAGATGGTATTATTCTTACAAAACTTGATGGAGATACTCGCCGGTGGTGCTGCTATTTCTGTAAAAAAGGTAACTGGAAGACCAATAAAATTTGTTGCAACAGGTGAAAAGCTTAGTGATATTGAGGAATTTTATCCAGATAGAATGACATCAAGAATACTTGGAATGGGTGATATGCTTTCAATAATAGAAAAAGCTGAAGAAACATTTGATTTAGAAGAAGCAGAAAAATTAGAAAAAAAGTTAAAAAAACAGGAATTTGATTTAGATGATTATTTAGCTCAGCTAAGGCAAATGAAAAAAATGGGGTCATTTTCATCACTTCTTAATATGATTCCTGGTATGAATAAATTAAAAGATGTTAAAGTTGATGACAAAGAGTTTATAAAAATTGAAGCAATAATATGCTCAATGACAAAAAAAGAAAAACAAAATACTAAATTATTAAATGCAAGTAGAAGACAAAGAATTGCAAAACGGTAGTGGAACACAAGTTCAAGATATAAATAAATTTATGAATTCATACGAAATGACTAAAAAATTAATGAAAAAGATGCAAAACAATAAAGGCGGAATGAAAAACATGATGAGAAATTTGGATGTAAATTCACTAAAAGGTATGAAATTTTGATTATGATATTAAAAGCTTCGCTAACAATCTATACAAATTTTATTACGTAAAATTTGATGGGCAAATAATTTAGCGTGGACTTTGCAATATATTTAAATAGTTTGACGGTTAAAAAAGTTTGCTGTTGTTCTATTTAATAGATTACATTTTTTGAAAGGGGGAAAAGTAATGGTAAAAATAAGACTACAAAGAGCAGGTAAAAAGAAAGCACCATTTTATCATATAGTTGTTGCAGATTCTAGAGCACCAAGGGATGGAAAAATAATTGAAAAAATAGGAACATATAATCCAATGGTAGAACCATCTGAATTGAAATTAGATAAAGAAAAAGTGGCTGAATGGATAAAAAATGGAGCAAAGCCAACAGATACAGTAAAACGTTTAATTGAAAGGGAGGTAAAATAATATGAAGGATTCATTACAAGCAATAATTACTAGTTTAGTAAATGATGAAGGATCTGTTTCTATAAATGAAATAGATGGAGAAAAATCAGTTATTTTTGAGGTTAAAGTTGCAGAAAGTGATGTAGGAAAAGTAATTGGTAGAGAAGGTAGAATAGCAAAAGCTATAAGAACGATAATGAAAGCATTAGCAGCCAAAGAAGGAAAAAAAGTTTCTATAGAATTTATTAATTAGGGTAATTGAGTATGGAAGAATATTTTGAAATAGGTCAAATTGTAAATACATCTGGATTAAAAGGCATTGTAAAGGTAAAGCCATTTACAGATGATATTAAAAGATTTGAATATTTAAAAAAAATATATATATTAATAAAGAATGAGTTAAAACAATTTGTAATTGAACAAGTTAGATACAATAAAAATATGGTTTTATTAAAACTAAAAGGAATAGATACAATAGAAGAGGCTGAAAAATATAAAAATTTATATTTAAAAATACACAGAAATGATGCAGTAAAGTTAGAAGAAAATTCATATTTTATAGTTGATATTGTTGGCTGCATAGTATATACAGAGCAAAACGAAACTTTAGGAAAGATAATAGAGGTTTTTTCAACAAAAAGTAATGACATATATGTTGTAAAAAATGAAGAAGGAAAGCAAATATTATTACCAGCAATAAAAGATGTAATAAAAAATGTGGATATTACAAATAAAATAATAAAAGTCAACTTGTTACAAGGATTAATAGAAGATTAGGTTTTATAGTTCGAATTGAGGTTAATATGAAAATTGATATACTTACACTTTTTCCTGAAATGTTTTTAAGTTTAAAACAAAGCATTATAGGCAAAGCAATAGAAAATAATTTAATAGAAGTTAATTTAATTAATATTAGAGATTTTTCTAAAGATAAACATAAAAAGGTTGATGATACACCATATGGTGGTGGAGCAGGAATGGTAATTATGCCAGATGTTATATATGATGCATTTAATTCAATTAAAACAAAAAATGCAAAGACAATATATTTATCACCACAAGGAAAAGTATTTAATCAAAATAAAGTAAAAGAATTATCTAAAGAAAATCATTTAGTGTTATTATGTGGACATTATGAAGGTGTAGACCAAAGAGTATTAGACGAAATAGTAGATGAAGAAATATCAATTGGGGATTATATTTTGACAGGTGGAGAGTTACCAGCAATGGTACTTGTAGATGCAGTTAGCAGATATGTAAAAGGGGTAATAAGTGAAGAATCTATAAAAGAAGAAACTTTTTCAAATGGATTATTAGAATATCCTCAATACACAAGACCAGAAGTGTTTTTAAATAAACAAGTACCACAGGTTTTGAAATCTCGGAAACCACAAAGAAATTGCTAAATGGAGAAAAGATAAATCTATAGAAGTAACAAAAAGAAAAAGACCAGATTTAATAAATAAATAAAAAGGAGGAAAGAAAATGGACATTATAAAGTCAATAGAACATGAACAAATGAAAAATAAAATACCATTACTAAATGTTGGAGATACAGTAAAAGTTCATGTAAGAGTAAAAGAAGGAAACAGAGAAAGAATTCAAGTTTTTGAGGGAATTATTATAAAAGTACAAGGTGGAGGAGTAAATAAGACATTTACAGTAAGAAAAACATCTTATGGAGTAGGTGTTGAAAAAACATTTTTAGTTCATTCGCCAGTAGTAGAAAAAGTTGAAGTAATAAGAGTAGGTAAAGCAAGACGTGCAAAACTTTTCTATTTAAGAGATAGACTTGGAAAATCTGCTAAAACAAAAGAAAAAATTGGTGCAAGAATTGAGACAAAAGAAGTTACAATAAAAGAAGAATTAAGTGAAGTAGCTACTGAAACACTAGAACAAGAAACTGTATCAGACCAAGAAGTTACACCAGTTGAAAATGTACCAGAAGTTGCAGATACTGCAAAAAAAGAAGAACCAAAAGCAGAATAAAATGTATAAAAAAAACAGGTAAAAATTTTTTGCCTGTTTTTTGTTGTTCTATAATTATTATTTATTGCCAAAATCCTCCGATAATTTTGAGGTTTTGCATTTTCCGAATAATGTTTTAGTTTTTCATATGCTAAATATTTAATTGTTCCAGCAGAGAATTTACCATCTTTATTTTTTTTGCCTGCAGGTACTCCTGTTAAAATTTCTATACCTTCGTCAATTGTTGAAATTGCATATATATGGAACATGTCTTCTTTAACACTATTTATTATTTCATCAGATAGATTTAAATTTTTGACATTTTGAGCAGGCATTATTACTCCATGAGTTCCATCTAATCCTCTCATTTTGCATATTTGATAAAATCCTTCTATTTTTTCATTTATGCCACCTATTGGTTGAATAAATCCCTTTTGATTAACAGAACCAGTAACTGCTATTGATTGATTAATTGGCATTTCTGACAAACTAGATAATATTGCGTATAATTCAGTACTAGAAGCACTATCACCATCAACACCATTATATAGTTGTTCAAAACATAAACTTGAAGTAAGGGACAAAGGAAAATCTTGTGCAAATGTTTCACCTAAATATCCAGATAATATTAATACACCTTTTGAATGTGTAGGACCAGACATTTGAGTTTCACGTTCTATATTAATTATTCCATTTTTGCCAATATAGGTATTTGCTGTTATTTTAGTAGGCTTTCCAAAGGTATAATCCCCAACTGTCATTATAGTAAGTCCATTTATAACACCAATTTCATAGCCAGAGGTGTTAATTAACAAAGTGTTTTCTTCAATCATTTCTAAATATTTAGAATCATATTTTTTAACCCTATCAATTCTTTCTGCTAAAGCTTTATCAATATATTCTTTAGTAACGATTTTTTTCTTAGATGACTTAGCCCAAGTTGAAGCTTCTGCAACTATTTCACCTATTTCGTTAAATCTTGTGGACAATTTATTTTTGTCATCAGATATTTTTGAAGCAAATTCTACAACTTTTGCCATAGCTTCTTTATCTAAAGGAAGCATATTTTCTTTTTCAGAAAAACTATGAACAAATCTAGCAAGTTTTATTATATTTGCTTCTGTTCTTGGAGCTGTTTCTTCAAATTCAACTTTTATTTTAAATAGCTTTTTAAAATCTGGATCTAAAGCAAGTAAGGCATGGTAAATATTTGCGTCCCCTAATAACAATACTTTTACATTTAAAGGAATTGGTTCAGGTTTTAATGATATCATTACCATATATGAACGTTGTTCTATATTATTTTCTATATTCAATTCTTTTACTAATAAGGCTTTTTTTAATGAATCATAACATATCTGATTTGTTAACAAATCACTTGCTTGAAGTATAATATAACCACCATTTGCTTTATGCAAAAGTCCAGGTTTAAGCATTGTATAGTCAGTTTTAAGCATTCCATATTGATTTTCATATTCTAATTTTCCAAATAAATTATGATATTGATAATTAGAATCCATAATTACAGGACTACCAGATAAATTGCTATTATCAACAAATAAATTTACTCTATAATTAAGCCATGGTTTTAATTGTTCTTCTTTTTGAGGTTTAGATATTTCTTTAGGTAATTCAGTATTAATGAAAAGAGAAAGATTTTTTAAAATATCAGATTTAATATTATCCAAAAAACTAACTATTTTTATATTTTTCTTATATTTTAATTTAAGAGGATTAATATGTGCATTAATAGTTATAAGAGCAATATTAGATTGCCATTCTTCTATTTTTTTATTATTTTCTTTTTCTAACAATTTTATTTGATTTATTGCTTCAATTATTTGCTCTTGAACAACAGATGAGTTTTCTTCAAAAGCTTTTTTTGTTTTATCATCTAATTTATTAAATTCTTCTTCTTCTATTGCTTTTCCATCAATTACTGGCATCATATAAACGCCATTTTGAGCTGCTTTTACTTGAAAGCCACTTTTCATAGAAGTCTTATTTAATTTTTCTAAAAGATTATTCTTTTTTTGCTCAAAATTACTCTGCATTAAATTTTTTTGCTTTTCAAAATCCTCATTTCCAAAAGTTAGCTTTATATTTTTTGTCATATCATCTATAAAAGTATTCATATCATTTCTAAAATCTTTACCATAACCAGCTGATAATGAAACTGCAATAGGTTCATTTGGGTTTTCAAAGTTATAAATATAGCACCAATCATCTGGAACCTTTTTTTTAGCTGCAATCTGAGTGACATATTTTTTAGTGTACATTGTTTTACCAACACCAGATGGACCTTCAAGATATAAGTTATAACCTTTAGAGTCAACACTTAAACCAAACTCCAAAGCTTTAATACCTCTATCTTGACCATATACTACATTAGAATTGTCTAATTCTGCTGTTGTTTCAAACTTAAAAATATTTGGATTGCAAAAGTTTTTAAGCTCCTTGTAATTTAATTCATTTTTTTTCATTTGATACCTCCATCGTCATTATAATAGCATCATTAGTGTTATTATAATATTTTTTCCTTAAACCTACTTTTTTAAAACCTAATTTTTCATATAATTTTTGAGCAGGAATATTAGTAGAACTTACTTCTAAAGTTATAGAAGTTATATTTTCTTTTTTAGAAAGATTTATTAAATGTGATAGTATTATAGTTCCAATATTTTGCCTTCTAAAATTTTTATTAACAACAATATTTGTTATATGTATATCATCAGGTGATTTCCAAATTCCACCAAACCCAACAATTTGATTATTTAATTTTGCAACTAAATATTTAGAATTTGGGTTTTGCAATTCACTTTTAAAAATTGATATAGTCCAAAAGTCATCAAAATCAGACAAAAGTGTATTAGATATAGACTCCAAATCTAATATAGTCATTTTAGATATTTGAATATTATCCATGTATTTGTTTCATCCTTTCAGCTTGAGATGGACGCAAATACATAGGAAGTAGGGTGTCTGCAGTTTTTATTTTCTTATTTTGAAATTTAGAATATGCACATATTGCAATATTTTTAGAATGAATTACATTGTCATATTGAAAATCATTAATATTTAATAATGATTTATGAACAACAGCCCCATCTCCAACAAATGCAATATTTTTATATTTATTTATTATATGCAATATATTATTTATATCATCTGCAAGATAATTTTCTAACAAATTATAATTTTTATTAAATATGCCACAATATACTTGGTTATTTCTTGCATCTATTAAAGCACAAATATTATCATGATTTTGCACATTATATGATAATGCTTCTAAAGAAGAAACCTCCACAATAGGAATATCTAAAGATTGAGCTATTGCTTTAACTGTGGCAATTGCTATACGAATCCCAGTAAATGAACCAGGACCAATATCACAGGCTATTAAATTTATATCAGTTAAAGTAATTTTAACAGTATCTAATAATTGCTCAATTAATGGAATTAATGTTTCTGAATGAGTTTTAAGATTATCTATATTTAATTCTTTAATACAGTTAAGGTTTTCTGATATAGCTACAGAGGCAATCTTACTAGATGTTGAAATACTTAGAATTTTCATAGGTTAAGCTCCTTAATTATGTTTTGTAGTCTATTTCCATAAGCTTTAAAGTTTAAATATCTTATATTTTCATTATTATCATTTTTAGAAAAGCTTATTTTAATATAGTTTTGAGGTAAAATGTCTTCAATTAATTCTCCCCATTCAATAACACATATACCATTAATAAAATATTCAGTTCCACCTATTGAGTAAAATTCATCTAAATTATTTAATCTATATAAATCTAAATGATAAATATTTATATTATCTTTATGATGTTCATTTACAATAGTAAAAGTGGGACTAGATATTTCATTTTCTAAGCCCCAAAAAGAGAGAATACCTTCAGTAAATTTTGTTTTTCCAGAGCCTAAATCTCCTGATAAAACAATAATATCTCCACAATTTAATTTACATGCAAGTTTGCATGCAATATTTTTTGTATCATTTTCATTGTGTGATATATAATCAAACATAAATGTGAAATCCTCCTACTATAATGTCAATATATTACTATTTTTTCTTTTATTATATATTTATTTTAGTTTTTGTCAATACTATTTGCATTTTTTTAATTACAATAATGTAGGGCATTTATTACGGGAATTTGACACTTTTATAACTTCAAAATTAATACAAGCATTGAGAATGCTT
>JAUNSM010000108.1 GCA_030539215.1 Clostridia bacterium | reverse complement strand
AAATATTGACAATAAAAATAAAAAATGATAGAATGCAAAAAAAGGAGGAGACGTTATGGGCGAAAGTTTAGAATTTGCATTAGAATCATTTGCAATTACAACATTAATTACAAACATAAGAATGTTAGAATTTGGAGGTTTAGATTTAAGACCTAAATATCAAAGAAATTATATTTGGAAAAATGATTTTAAAGATAAATTGATATATAGTATAATAAAAAGTTATCCAATAGGAAATATTATAATAAGGCAACTAAAAGTTCCTAACGAAAAAGGAGCTAAATCAGAAATTGTTGATGGTCAACAAAGATTAACAACAATATATGATTTTATAGAAGGAAAATATGAAATACATAGTGAATTTTCTAGAAAAATAATAGAAGAAATTCAAAGGTTTTATGGAGATAAAACGGATATTGAATTTGAAAAATTAAAAAAAAGATTAAAGAATAAAGGAAATATAAAATTAAGGTATACTGAATTGCCAGCTGTTATAAAAGGAAAAATAGATGGATTTAATATATCAGTTACAAAAATAATAGAATCCTCAGATTCAGATATTACAGAATATTTTCGTTTTTTGCAAAATCAAGAAAGATTACGTGCAGGAGAAATTTTAAATTCATTTTCAGATTCAAAAATGGAAAAATATTTATTAAAAATTGAGGAATTAGAAACTTTTTGTAAAATTATCGGATTTGATAATGAAAGAAAAGAATTTGATAAATTATTTTATAATATAATAGGATTAATGGATAATAAAATTTCATTAGGCATGCCAGATCAAACTATTCAAAAATATGTTAGAACAACAGAAAAAATAGAAAATGCTAAAGAAGAAGTAGATAATTTATTAACCCAGATAAATATAATAATTAATAAATATAAAAATGAAATAATTTTAAAAGATACAAAAAAGAGATATATAAAATTTTTAATGATGCTGATGGGATTTAATCTGGTTGACTTTACTAAAAATACTCAAGACAAATTAAAAGCATTAGAAAAAATAGATAACAAATTATCAGTATTTTTTTCTTCTAAACCAAATGTAGTCTCAGAACAATTTAAAGATTATTCAAATGAAGTTATAGAGGAATTTCGTTCGATAGCACTAATAAGTAAAGGAGCTCAAACATTAGAAAGAGTAAAAAATAGAATGGAAATTTTAGCATATTACATAGAAAAATTTGAAGAAAAACATAAAAGTTCGCAAATATTAATAAAGTAAAAATGAGAGGGAAGAAATGAAAGAAGGAATATATAATAATAATTACTTTTTTGTAGATGAATCAGGAGATACAACTTTTTATAATAGAAAAGGTGAATGGATTATAGGAAAAGAAAATGGTGCATCAAAAATATTGCTTATGGGTTTTATACGAACTACTGAGCCTGCATATTTAAGGAAAAAATTAAATGAACTAAAAGAGGAAATTTTAGAAGATAAATATTTTAAGGATATATCATCTATGAAAAAAACAAAAACAGCTTTTCATGCAAAAGATGATTGTCCAGAAATAAGATATAAAGTTTATACATTATTAAAAGATTTGCCATTTTCATGCAATATTGTTATAGCAAGAAAAACAGAGCAGTTATTTCAAAAATTTAATGGAAATACGCAAAGACTATATGATTCATTAATAACTAATTTATTTAAGAATATATTGCATTTGTCAAATAATAATTATATTTACATATCAACAAGAGGAAACAAAAAAAGGCAAAAGCCATTAGAACAGGCAATTCAAAGTTCATTAGATTATACTAAGAAAAAATTAAATACTACAATTATTTCTACACAAAAAATATTACCACAGACTCCATCAGGAGAAGAGTGCTTACAAATTGTAGATTATTGTAATTGGGCAATACAAAGGGCTTTTTTGCAAGGTGAAATGAGATACTATAATTTTTTAAAACAAAAATTTGGATTAATTGTAGATTTATATGATTATAAAGATGGATGGAAAAATTTTTACAATAGAAAAAATCAATTTGACATAAATAAGATAAGCCCTTTACGGCTAGGTATTAAATACTCACAGCATGAAGCTGACTTTCGCACGTAAAGGACTTATCATAAATAAAAGCATATTGCTTTGTTACTATTATATATTTTATTAATTTAATTATACATAAAATCAATTTATTTGTCAAATAAGATTTTTTAAAACTATACAAATGTATGAATGAAATGTGATATTACAAAGATTGTCTTAAATAGTGTCAATAACTTTGAATTAGTTCACCCTAAAAAGTGATTTTTAACTTGCGATTAG
>JAUNSM010000107.1 GCA_030539215.1 Clostridia bacterium | reverse complement strand
AGAGAGTAAAATGTTGTTTTTTCATCTGGTAAAATCATAAATAATACTGACTTTTCTTCATTAAATTTGTTTATATCAATTTCAGATTCACTTATCATTGACGATACATAACTATCTATAAATATACTTAGAGTTGCTAATGCTGATGTAAAAAAGCTTGCCCTTGTTTTACTTGGTGCAATTCTTGCTGCTGCAAAACTTGCTACTGCTGGGTGGTCATCTGTTAATGTACTTAAAAAAGTATCCATTAACATTGTTTTGTCTGTCTGTTCAGCACACATCTTAGATATAAAATGATATACATTAGGTAGATTTTGATATTCTTTATTACTCTTATTTTCCATTACAACAGCCATTATTCCAGTCTTTTCAACTGATTTTTCTCCATTTATCCATATTGCTTCTCTATTTCCAACTTCTCCTACTAAACTTTCTACAATATCAGAAGAATAATTAACGCCTTTAGGAATATCCTTTTTTTCAATTGCTTCTATTACTGGTTGTAGAAAATTGTATCTCGAACTTTTCAATGGTGTTTTAAAATCTAATGTTAAAACTTTATATCCTAATCTTTCTAATGTTTTAGCAGTATATTGAAACAGCTCTCCTTTTGGATCTGATATAATCATGTTTTCTCCTGCTAAGCCTGTATTTAAAATAGTTTGTATAACTAAATTTCTTGTTTTTCCACTTCTTGTTGCACCAACTGTTAAGCTATGTAGGTCATCATCAATAAAGTAAATATCTTCAACCTTTTTTAAATATATAATTGGAAATTTGATATATTTATTCACTTTTTTTATATGTACTTTCAATAAATATTTATTTCTTTTGCCTACAACTAAACCACCTTTATTAAATATTGGTTCTACTTTTGTATTATCATTATTTATCTTGTTTTCAGATATATATTTTTTATCTAGTTGTGCTAATCTTAACAATTCTTGGATTTCTTTTTTTGTTGGATCCAATCTGTTTATTCCAAATACTTTTGATGTTTCACTTTTCTTTAACCACCATGATGAACCTTGTTGTGTTTGTCTATCTCCTATTGGCATCGGTATCTCAATATTATGTGTTACCTTATATGTTTTTGATTTATAATCTTTCAAACTGAATATTTTGAAAACTGTTGTTAGTACAAACATCATGAATGCAATAATTGTTAATATAAACATTTCAAAATGTTCTTTACTACTTTTTATACTTTCTATTATCATTTTTAAATCTATATTTAATATTTCTGCTGGTTGCTTAGAGAATATTAAATGTAAAACAGTCGATATTATACCAGACAAAATTATTGCTATTATTAAAGCTATTATTTTGCTTATTGTCTTTCTAAAAAAAATTTTTTTCATTAAAATTTTATTCTCCTTTGTAAAAATGTAAAAATAAAGAAAGAAATCAATAAAACGGGGGAATTTTTAAAGATTTCTTTCTTTATATTTTTACATATTAAAATCATAACGTCTTGGAACTTATTAGTCAATGCACCTATTTTGAAATGATTTTGAAATTAAGGTTCTTCTTCACATTCTTCTTGTTTCTCATTATTAATGTGTTCTGGCATCTTAAACCCACTTTGTTCTAATGCTTCTTTTAAAGTTATATCCTCTTTTAAATACAAATCTCTCTCAACCTTCATACCAAAAGGTAAATTTAAGTTTTCTAATTCTGATAGCATAACATATCCCAATTCAGCATATTCTTCATAACCCAAATTGCAATATCCAAACAATTCATAATCATTATTTTCTCTTTTATTTCCTTCAATTATGAGCCATGTTCCCATACCAACTGGATTAAAATACTTAACAATTACTTTAGCTTGTCCTCCTAATCCATCTTGGCTTCCTAGTGGATATTTTTTTATTTTATTTTCTAAATCCTTTGTCATTAATTTCATATTTTTATAACTCATCCTCACTTTCCTCATTTTCTAAATCAGTTTCTAATTTATTCTCTGGAAGATTCACTAAGTTCTTATTAGCATATTTTTCCGCATATTGTTTAAAATCTTCAAATGTAATCTTATTGCCAAAATCATCAATATTTCCAAAAAAGCTATATTGGTCTTCATCATGTATTTTATATTCATAAGTAGTCCAATCATAATAAAAATAATTTTTTCCAGTCGGACTTTTTAAGCATCCTGAACCATCTTCGTAATGATTCCAATACCAACCTATTGGTAATTTAATGTTTCTCTCTTTATCATTCATGTCTTCTAACTTCTCCTTGTTTTTAATAATATTTTTCAACTCTTCAATTTCTTTTTTTAACTTTTCATT
>JAUNSM010000062.1 GCA_030539215.1 Clostridia bacterium | reverse complement strand
TTATATTTGTTAGTCATGATAGATATTTTATTAACAAATTTGCAGATAAAACAATGGAATTTAGAGATGGACATGTTACAACTTATCTAGGAAATTATGATGATTATAAGGAAAAAAAGTAAAAAATCTGATTTTATAGCTGGATTAAAGGTGTCAACAAAATCTCCTTCTGCGCTACCATCTCCTACTTCTAAAAAAAGTAAGAAATCGCATGAAGATAAAGAATTTGGTGATTATTAGTAATAAAAATAAAAAAAATACTTTTCATAAAGTATTTTTTTTATAGCTTATTTTTAAAATTAAACAGCAAATCATTTTCAGAAGTGTTTAATACTTTGGCTATTGCTGCTAGTTCGAAATCTTTTACTATTCTTCGTTCGTTTTCAATTTTATAAATTCCATCATAATTAATATCGATACCTAGCATCATCAGTTTGTTTGATAATGTGGCTCTCGACCAATGTTTTTGCTTTCTTAACTTTTCTATTTCTTTTCCACAAACATTTGAATTTCCATCAAATTTTCTACTAATCATATTTCCCCTTAGAATAAATAATGTTTATTACTTATATTATTGATTTTAAAATAAAAAATATGATATAATTTAGTCGTGTTGCAAGAAAGTGAATATTTTTTATAATTCGACAGACTTTGACATTTTTTTCAACAAAGTAGTGTTATAATGCAAAAAAAATATTCAAAAGGGGTATTTTATGGAAGTAAAAAAAGAATATAACCTTACAAATCCTCAAAAAAGTATATGGCTTACTGAACAACATTATATTAATACTAATGTTGGAAACATTGTAGGAATATTAAATTTTGAAGATGCTATTAATCTTAATAATCTAAAATTAGCAGTTAATTTGCTTGTAAGTAAAAATGATGCATTAAGAATAGGTTTTCATATTGAAGATGGATATGTTAAACAGTATATACAAGAATTTAAAAAATTTGATATAGAAATTTTAAATATTCAAAATGAAAAAGAGTACATAAAAGACTTTTCCAAAATCAAATTTGATATTACCAGAGATAATTTATATCACTTTGAAATAATTAAGCAAAAAAATAAAATACAACTAATAAGTAGATTCCATCATATTGTTACAGATGCATGGTCTTTATCCCTTATAATATCTGAAATAGTTGACATTTATAATAAAATTGAAACAAATGAAATTGAATCACTTGATGAATATTATTCATATATAAACTATATAGAATCTGAAAAGGACTATTTGAATAGTGATAAATATTTTAAAGATCAGAACTATTGGAATTATATATATAGTACAGAACCGCAAATTTTAACTTTAAATAAGGTGAGTAATAAAAATATTGCAGAAGCAAATAGATTGGAAAATGAATTAGATTCTGCTATTTCTGAATTGATAAATCGTTATTGTAAAGAAAATAGTATCTCCATATATTGTTTCTTTTTAACATGTTTACAAATTTATGTAAGCAAAAACTATAGACAAGATGATATTGTTATTGGAAATCCTTTTTTAAACAGAAGAAATCATAAAGAAAGAACATCAATAGGAATGTATGTAAACACATTACCAGTAAGATTAAAAATGGAACACGAAGAAACAATAGAAGAACTATTAAAACAAAACAACTCTATTATAAGAAATACATTAAAACATGAGAAATATCCATACAATGATATTTTGGAATATGTAAAAAATAAATATAACATTAATCAAAATTTATATAATATACTTTTTTCTTTTCAAAATGCACAAGATAATCGAAAAGAATCAGACATAAAATATACTACTGATTGGATTTTTAATAATAATATCGCTGATAATTTAGAAATACATATCCACGATAGAGATGATAACGGAACATTTAACATAGTATATGATTATCAAACTAATGTGTTTAATGATTTTGAAATGCAAAAAATGAATAAGAGCTATATAAATATTATGAAACAAGTTTTAAATAATAAAGCCATATTGGTAAAAGATATAGAATTGATAAATGAAGATGAAAAAAGAAAAATAATATGTGAATATAATAATACAAATGTTGATTTTTCAAAAGAATTCGAGTTTAAAAATGTATATAATTTTATCTTAAATAATAGCAAAAAAAATCTAAATAATATAGCACTAGAAGATGAAAGAAATCAAATAACATATAAAGAATTATTTGAACGAGTTGATAAATTAGCACATTATCTAAAGGAAAAATACAAAATTCAAGAAAATGAGAATATAGGAATACTTACTGATAAAAATATAGATACAATAATAGGAATATTAGCTGTTTTAAAAATAAATTGTACTATTGTTCCTATTGATTCAAATTATCCAATATCAAGAAAAGAATATATGATTTCTAATGCTGAAATTAAAACAATATTATTTACGACAGAAACCAAAGATTTAGAATTAGAAAATAAAATTGATATAAGATATGAAAACTACAAAGATGGAGATAAAGACACTAATACTTATAATTATGACTTAAACAATAATCTATATATAGTATATACATCAGGCTCAACAGGAGAACCAAAGGCAGTTACAATAACGCATAAAAATATTATTAATCTTATAATACATGAAATAAAAAGCAAAAAAATAATTTTTGGTAATTCAAAAATATTACAGTTTGCAACTTTGAGTTTTGATGTTAGCTACCAAGAAATCTTTACAGCCTTTTTCACAAATTCTACTTTGGTGATGATAGAAGATAAGCTAAAAAAAGATAATAAAAAATTAACTAATTACATAATTGAAAAAAATATAAATGTATTATTCATTCCACCAAGATATTTAATATATTTATCAGACAATGATAAATTTCAAGATTTAACAAACACATTAAAACATATAATAACTGCTGGTGAACAATTAATTATTACTCCTAATATTGAAAAAATGATAACTAAAGGAGTAGTGATACATAATCATTATGGACCAGCTGAAACACATGTTGCAACTACATATACTATTGACAAAGATAATATTATGATTAAGCCACCAATAGGAAAACCAATATCAAATGCTAAAATATATATTTTAGATAAAAACAGAAACTTATGTCCAATTGGAGTTGTAGGAGAAATATATATATCTGGAGAATGTGTTGGAAACGGATATTACAATAAAAGTAATTTGACAAAAGAAAGATTTATCACAGATAATTTTAACACCAAATACAAAATGTACAAAACTGGCGATTTGGGAAAATATGATTATGATGGCAATATTTATTATTTAGGTAGAACCGATTTTCAAGTTAAAATAAACGGTTTTAGAATAGAAATAGAAGAAATAGAGAAGCAAATTGCAAGTATTCCATACATAAAAAATATTGCTATCTTAATAGAAAAAGATGCATTGGAAAAAAATAAATTAGTAGCTTATTTAGAATTAAATGAAAAAATAGAATATGAACAATTAAAAATAAATATGACAGAAAAATTACCACAATATATGATTCCCACAAAGGTATATTTAATAGATAATATGCCATTAAATATAAATGGGAAAGCAGATAAAAAACTATTAGAAGAAAACAAAAATAAATATAAAATTTTTACAACTACGATTAAAAATTCTTTACCAGAAAATGAAATAGAAGCTAAAATTTTAAAATGCATACAAAAAGTTTTAAATACAAAAGAGGTAAATGTAGAAAATGATTTTTTTGAAATAGGTGGAGATTCACTTTCTGCAATAGAATTACAGCTTGAACTTTCAAGGGAAAATATTTTATTAAACACACAAGAAATTTATGATAATCCAACAGCAAGAAAAATATATCAGCATTTGAAAGATAATCATGAAGAAGCAAAAAATGAATTATACCAAAAGATAGAGCTAATACAGAAAGAAATCGTTATAAAAGAAAAAAACAACATACTTCTCACAGGTGCAACTGGTTATTTAGGAATACATATTTTAAATGAATTATTAGAAAATACCAAAAATAATATTTATTGTTTGATAAGGAAAAAACAGGGCGTTAATGCAACAGAAAGACTATTAAGCAAATACAAGTATTATTTTAATAAAGATATAACAAAATTGTTAGAAAAGAGAGTTTATATTTTTACAGGAGATTTAATACAGGATAATTTAGGTGTTAATAAACAAAACTATATAAAACTTTTAGAGAATATCGATATAGTAATTAATGTTGCTGCATCTGTAAAACATTATGGAAAGAGGGATTATAACTATGAACACAATGTTATCTCAACAAAAAATATAATACAATTTTCTGTAGAAAGTGGAGCATTGTTAAATCACATATCAACAGTTGGAATAGCAGGAAATAATTTAGTAAACACAAATAATTGCATTAAAAATGATTTTTCAGAAGAAGATTTACTAATAGGTCAAGATTATAAAGACAATGTTTATATATCTACAAAACTTGAAGCAGAACAACTAATAATTAAAGAAATAAAAAATGATGAAATAAAAGCTAATATTTTAAGAGTAGGAAATCTAATGAATAGATACTCTGATAATATGTTTCAAGATAATAAGGAAACAAATGCTTTTCAAAATAAATTAAAAGAAATTGTAAAATCAGGATATATCCCAGAAGATATGGAAAGTTTTACATTTGATTTAACACCAGTTGACTTTTGTGCAAAAGCCATTATAAAACTAATTTTTTATGAAAAGTATAACAATATTTATCATGTTCTAAATAACAAGGAAATAGGAGTAAATGATATAAAAAAAATTCTAAATTCTTTAGGTATAAAAACCAATATATTGAAGGACGTAGAAAATATAAATATTCTTGAAAGTAAATGGCTTATAAATGATTTTACTATAAAAAATAAGAAAAAAATACAAATAAATTCATTGAAAACGCAAAAAATATTAAAACAATTAGGCTTTCATTGGGAAAATGATATGAACTATTATAACAAAGTATTTAAAAGTATTTTAGAAGGAGAAAATAATGAAACAATTACTAAAAAAACTGTCTAAAGTTCCAGTTAAATCAATAATTGCAATAAAAACTATTTCAGATATTTTATGTGTAATATTTTGTTATAATCTATTCCCATATTTATTAAATTACCCTCCAAGCTCAATTAATACACCATTTCAGCTAACAGTCAATCCAGCATATTATGCAGTTTATTATTTTTCAATATTTGGAATAGGAATAATAATAGATCTAGTTACTACATATAAAATGCTAAAACCTATAAAGAAACTTCAAGAAGAACATTTAACAACAACAGACATCCTAAAAGTAAGAAAAGTATGTTATGAATTTAGTAGTAAATCATTTTTAATAACCACGTGCCTTTTACCATTAATAGTTGTTATTGGAGCTTTATTAATTACTAGTACGAATTTAGTGTTAACAATTAAAATTGGCATGTTGTCTGTAATATTTTTAGGTATCCCAAATCTCTTGATATATATTTTTTCAAACAATATCTTAAAAGAAGTTTTAATAACTACATTTAGCGAAGAAATATATATAAATGAAAAAATTAAAAAAACTAAGATTTGGAGTAGCCTAACTATCCAAATATTTTCAACTGTTGCAATATCAATGATTGTAATATTTATGTTTGTAATAGCAAACATAACAACAGAATTTGGAAACTATAGATATGAAACATATAATGAAAAATTAAGTAATATTTCAGAAGAAATAAAAAGAAAAAACATAGTTTTATCTGAATTAAATGATTATTTATCTACGACTTTTAAAGATGAAAAATGGTTTGTAAGAGTAAATAATGTTTATTCTGGAGAAACAGAAATAAGCAAATTTATGAAAAATTATATGGATTTTTATGCTAGAGAAAATGGTGGAAGAATATATGATGATTTTGGAGTAGATAGGCAAGGAGTAGTAAATTATATCGATATAGAAGAACAGGAAATTGTTATAGGCTTAATTTATAATACAGTTCCAGAGTATTTGTTTATGACATTATTAGCCATAATAATTGGTTTTCTATCTGTTGATTACCTAATAATATTTTTATCAAGTAGTTCTTTAGGAAGAGAATTAGATGAAATTAATAAAAGATTATCTAATATAGTAAAAAATAATAAAATAGAATTAACTCTATTACCAGTAACATCAACAGATGAAGTTGGTGAACTAACAAGAGAATTTAATGAGATACAAAATAATACAAGTAATTTATATGATGAAATTAGTAAAAATCAAGAAGTTATTATGTTACAAGCAAAATTTGCTGCTGTTGGAGAGTTAGCTGCTGGTATGGCACACGATATAAATAATCCAGCATCTTCATTAGATACATCAATTAACTTGTTAAGTAAATTCAAGGTGGAAAGCGAAAATGAAGAAAAATATTTAAAACTAATAGAGAATATGAAGATAGCAAATAACAAAATATTAGCAGTAGTAAATAATACTAGAGAGCAGTTTAAAAACAATAATAATATGCAAAAAGCTAAATTTAATTTAAAGGAATTGCTAGTAAAATTATCAAAAGCAGAAGAAAACGAACTTACAAAAGTAGCTGGAAAGATAAATATTAATATTTATAAAGACATTATCCTTTATGGTGTAGAAAGTAGATTGTATCAGGTTCTAGTGAATCTAGTTAGGAACTCTGCATTATCATATTTGGAAAGGCAAATAAAAGGAGATGTAAATATTGTTGTAGCAGAAGATAAGAATGATTATATTATTTCTGTAGAAGATTTTGCTGGAGGAATACCAGAAGAAATAAGAGAAACATTATTTAAAAAAATATTAACTACTCGAGGTGTTAAAGGAACAGGGTTAGGACTATATTTAGCCTCTGGCATTATTGAAGGTGAATTCAAAGGAAAATTAACCTTTGAAACACAAACTAATAAGGGTACAATTTTTTATATAAAATTACCAAAAAATAAGGAGGAATAAAATATGGAAAAATTTTTGAAAGACAAAGTCATGATAGTTGATGATGATCAAACTATTGTATTTCCTATTGAGATGTCATTACAGGAAAAAGGTATTGAAACAATTAGTTTCACAGATGGTGAAAAAGCATTAGAGTATTTAAGACAGAATAAAGTAAGTGTAATTCTTTTAGATTATCACATGGAGCCAAACATTAATGGTGATGAATTTATAAAAAGATTACGAGAATTTGACAAGGAAACTATAATATATTTACAAACAGCATATTCGGAAGATTTACCAGCAATTGATATGCTAGAAAACTACCAAATACAAGGATATATTGACAAAGGAAAAAGTGACTTTGAAAGAATGCAATTAATTATATCTGCATTAAAACATGCACAAACATTAGAACTTGTAAAAGAACAAGAAAAACAAATTGATGCTAAGGATTATCAGAATAAGTTTTTAGGTAAGTTTTTAAATAGACTTATGGGGGAATTTGGAGAAAGAAGTTTTGCAATGTCTGGTAATATTTTAATACTTGAAGAATTTGGAGAAGAAATTGCACCAGATAAGAAAGAATTATATAACAGAAGTTTAAATAATATAAAAGTTGCCTCTAGTAAATTGAATGAAATGATTAAATCAATAGAACTTGAAGAAGAAGACATATCAATTAAAGTTTTAGAAAATACTTTAAATAAATTATTTGAATCAGTATTTTGTATTAGAAATGTTACACTTAATATTAGAAATGAAACAAATAACGATTATCAAATGTTTAAATGTGATGCTAAGGTTTTAATTTACTTTCTAGTAGATATTATTGAAAATTTAGTTGAAAAAGGAGAGACACAAATTAATTTATTAGTTGAAAAGATTGAAAATGCTGTAACTATCAAAGTATGCAGCAATATTGAAAATAATGAATTAGTAGAAAAAATAGAAAAACTGGCAAAATTAGATAATAAAATAAAAGTAATAAATGAATATGGACAAATAAAAATAAGAGTTGAGTTATAAAATTTTAAAGTTTAATATTCCAATTGTCTAATATACTTTTAGGAATATTCATATTTCCTTTTCCTATGCCAAGATATGTATTGGGTTTGGTTTTACCATGATAGTCACTTCCACCAGAAATAAGCAAGTTGTTTTTATTACAATAATTTAATAAAAAATTAGTTTGCTCATTAGTAAATAATGTATAATAACACTCTATCCCATCTATTGAGTAATTTTGAGTAAGTATATTAAAAAATTTCATTGAGTTATCTCCATATATAAATATATGAGGAATAAAAACTAAACCACCAGCAGATTTAATTAAATCAATTACTTTATTAATAGTTGGATAAAATGAAGTTTTATTAATAAAAAATTTACTTTTTGAATTTGTCATACATTCTCTATAAAAGATATTACTATCATACCAAGCACATTCATTGTCAAATATATTTTTATTTTGAGGATGTTTAACAATTTCATTTAATATAATATCACCACAAAATTCTGTATGGTAATTAATTTTTAAAGTATCATAATTCATAATGATGCCAAGATTATGACATATTTGTAACAATTTTTTTGATTGCCATTTATTATCTTCAGCTTCATTATAATACATAGTTGGCAAAAGTTTATTGAATAAAGTAGTATCAATATTATATCCTAACAATTCAATTGTTTGACCTTCAATGGTAGAATACAGTTCGCAGCCAGTTAGTATTTTACCAGTATAATATTGAGAAACATCCATATAAGATAATTCTTCATAGGATTTACAAGTAACATGATCAGTTATGGATAAAACTTTTAAATTTGATTTTTCTGCATTTATTAAAAGTGTTGTTAAATCATCTGTTCCATCAGAATATGTAGTATGAGTATGTAAATCTATCAAATTAATACCTTCTTTCATACTAAACATATCACAAAATTATAGAATATACAATTAAAAAGGAGAAAAAATGAAGAAATATAAATTGCAATATTAAATGATACACTTTTATAAAAAATTTTTACAATGTA
>JAUNSM010000061.1 GCA_030539215.1 Clostridia bacterium | reverse complement strand
CTGTATTGTTCGTTTTGCGGGCGAACGCAGTTCGCCCCTACATTTGCATTTTTTTGTTCCTAGATTTGTATGTTATAAATATCAATGTTTTTGTTGTTCTTTTACGCAAAAAAAGACAGCCTAAAAATGCGTGATTTTTAAACTATCTGTATTGTTGATTTTATTTATACAAATATTTTTTTGTTTTTTAAATTATATCTGTGTGTGTGTGTGTGTGTGTGTTACTCTCCCAATGGTTTCATTGATTGCCATTTTTTCTCTCCTTTTCTTTGGTTTTTGCAATTGCTGTGATTACGAGTCGCGGGTCGCCGAGGGCAGCGACACCCTACATTTTTTTGCAATGTGTTTGTTGCTTTTTTCTATTTTATTTTACATGAACGTTTTGCTTTTGTAAATAGTTTTTTGTGAAAAATTTTTCCTTTCTTTCTAAATTATTTTTAAAAGAAACACTATTTGTATAATACCTAAATATCCAAAAATCGGATATAATAAATTAATAAGGTTTGAAAAACCAAATTGTCCTACAAAAACGGAGCATATACACATTATGCTCGACATTATTATATACCCTTTTTTTGTTTTACAAACATTATTTAAAAATCCATATCCTGCTGATATTGCTGTTGTGAATATTGCAATTAATATAACTACTCCGTAAATATATTTTACTTGTTTTCCTAATGTGTTTGCAATATATGTAATTGGTATTTCTATATTTTTTATTTCATTACTAAATAAATTTATTAATAAAAATATTATAATTGATAGTACTAGCATTATTATAGTAGTAATAATAGCTATTTGTTTAGCTTGTGCTTTTGTTTTAATGTGTTTTTTTAAGCTTATTATTATTGGTATTAATGTTATGCTATTATAACTGGCATAAAGCACACTACTTAATAAACATTTTAATATCTTTTGAGGTATTACTATTTCAATAAAACTTATATTATTAATTTTGTTTATTCCTAAAAACACTATTAATAAAATTAAAATTGGCATTAAATATGTATTTATTTTCATAATTCCATCTATACTTTTTGAAAAAGTAGCAAATGATAATATTGCAATTACTATGGCTCCATACCATTTAGAGATATTTAATTCCTGAAAAAAATATGTGCAAAATCCCGCTACCATTATATTAAATGATATTAAAAGAAATATATTTATTATATTATTTATTGTAAATGCTAACATTTTATTATCTTTTAATCTTTGTGGCATTATGTTTGTTATAAAATCTTGATACACTTCAATTTTATTTTCTAATATAATTTTAAATGTCTTATATATTATAAATCCTATTAAACACATTGATAAAATAATTCCTATAATTCCATAAGCTCCATATATATTAAAAAACGAATAAATTTCTTGTCCGTGATGCAAATCCTGCACCAATAATAGTACCAATAATAACAAAAGTAATTTTACAAATAACTTTCAAACTGCATATTACCTGCCTTTCTATTAATATGTTTATGTTTTATTTAATGGAATATTAATAATTAATTAGAATATATTTTTTTAGGTGGTAATATGTTGCTAATTTATCCTTTTATAATTTCATTTATTATTGTATTTGTATCTGAATTGGGTGACAAAACTCAGCTTCTTGCATTATCCTTTTCTTCTAAATTAAAAACAAGTACTATACTGTTTGGTGTAGCACTTGGCTCTTT
Source organism: Clostridia bacterium (assembly GCA_030539215.1). Lineage (GTDB taxonomy): Bacteria > Bacillota > Clostridia > TANB77 > CAG-508 > CAG-452. Next base: position 7,454 of record JAUNSM010000061.1, on the reverse strand, counting down.
GTTTAGTCATGGAATAGCGATTTTATTTGGAAGTTTTTTAGGAAATGTTCAAAATTTCTCATTTCAATATTTTTTAAAATTAATTACATATTTTTCTTTTATTGTATTTGGTATACTAACTTTAAAGTCTAGTAGTAAAAAACAAATGTCAAAAGAAAAACCCCAAAAAAAGATATACAACAATTTAAATTATATATTATTTATTGCATTTAGTATTGCTGTTGGAGAATTAGGTGACAAAACCTTTCTTGCTTCAATTGGGCTTGGTATACAATATCCTAATTACAAATTACTTCTTGTACTGGGTGCAATTTTTGCAATGATAGCAAGTGATTTAATTGCAATTTTATTTGGAAAAGTTTTAAGCAAAAAGATGTCCGAATCTCTTATTCAAAAATGTTCTGGAATTTTATTTTTAATTTTTGGTTTGTTCGGTCTTATTGGAATTTTTAAAATAATGTAAATATAATATCTTTTAAACCTTAAGCTTGATACCCCTTTGCTTTTAATGAATATTCTATTTCACTTGTTCTTTGAAATATCGAAACAAAAAAAGGTTTAAATATTAATTTTGCATTTTTTAATAAATTAACTTTTTTCATTCTTATTCCTTTACTTTCTAAAGACAATTTTATCTGTTGTAAATCATTTTTTACAATTGGCATAAATGATAATGCAATTATTATCATTAACCCTATTTCTTTAGGATTAATATTAAATATTTTTAATGGAAACATTATATTTTCAATTACTTCGGCAAATTGTGAATATGATAATATTTTGGAAAATATAAGTGTTATATTACAAACTAAAAATAATTTAACACCTATTTCTATTGCAAACTGTAATCCTCCAAAAATAATATTTATAATAACTGTAAATAAAATAAATGGTAAAAGATTTAATAAATTATTTATAATTTTTTTTATATTTATTTTTAATAATATTATTAAACTAATATTTATTAATGCAACTACTATTAATGCTATATAATTTTTTATAAAAAATATAGAAATAGTATAAATTAAAAATAAAACAAATTTAATTGTGTTTTTCATTTAATGCCTCCATTATATTTTTTATAATCTCTTGTGTTGTCCATTCATTTACCTGTAATTTTATTCCGCACTTTTTTAATTCAAATACTAATTTCACTAACTCTGGAATTTTTATTCCATGCTCTTTTAAAAATTCTAATTGCTCTAATATTTCTTCTTTTAAAAATGTTTTTATAATTTTTCCATTTTCTATAACAATTATTTTATCTGAAATTAATATTTCTTCCATTACATTTGTAACATATATAACAGTATTGTTTTTATTTCTTAATTCTTTTATCATATTATATGTATCTTCTTTTCCTTGGGGGTCAAGCATTGTAGTTGGCTCATCTAGCACTATATATTTGGGATTTGTTGCTATCACTTCTGCAATTGTAATTCTTTGTTTTTGACCCAAAGATAATTCATATGTTTCACTATTTATAAATTCACTCATGTTTAGTTTTTTTAAAGTTTCTTTTATTTTTTCTTTTATATTATCTGTTTGTAAATTTTTCATTGTAAATGCAATTTCATCATAAACATTATTAAATAGAATCTGATTTTCTGGATTTTGAAATACAATTCCAACTTTTTTTCTTATATCTTTAAACATCTTTTTATTATTTGTGTTTATATTATCAATTATAATATTCCCTTTTGTTGGTATTTCTAGCCCTGATATTAATTTTGCCATAGTAGATTTTCCGAGAACCATTTTTACCAATAATGCTAATACATTCTCCTTCTTGTATTTCTAAATTAATATCTTCTAAAATATTATCACTATTTTTATATTTAAAACTTACTTTTTCTAATTTAATCATTTTTTAAAACCTCGCGAACTGTTTTGTAAATATAAAAACTTCCAATAATCAATATAGCTCTATCTGTATATGCTTTTTTACAAATATTTATTGCATCCTTTATATTTTCTTCATACATATTTATATCCTTTAAATATTTTTTAGCTTCTTTATATAATTTATGTTTTGATAAATATCTTTTTTTATCATTACCAGAAGTAAAAAAGAAAATCGCTTCTTTATCATCACATAAATTTTTAATAATTGTTTTATAATCTTTTGTTTTTAAAATTGATACTATATATACTTTTTTACTATCTGGATAATATTGTTGTATATTTTCTTTTAAGTTTTTAATGGCATTTTCATTATGCCCTCCATCAAAAACAATCTTTGGATTTGTACTTAATATTTCCATTCTAGCTTTATGATTTACTGTTTTTAAGCTTTGTCTAATTGCTTGTTCTGATATTTTATATCCTTTTTCTTTTAAAATATCTATACATTCTAAAGCCTCTGTCGCATTATATATTTGAACATTTCCTTTTAAATTAATTTCTATATTTTTATAATCTTTATAATCAAATGATTGTATTTCATTATTATATTTATAATTTGTAACATCCTTTTTTTTAATTAAATGCAATTTTGCATTTTTTTCTTTACAGGTGTTTTCTATAATATTAGTAATATTTTCTTGCTCTATAAAAACTGTATCTGAATTTGGTTTTATAATTCCTGCTTTGTGAATTGCTATTTCTTCTAAAGTATTTCCTAAAATATCTATATGGTCATATCCAACACTTGCAATAATAGATATAATTGAATTGGCAATATTTGTACAATCTGTTAATCCTCCTAACCCTGTCTCTAAAATTACTAAATCACACTCTTTTTTAGCAAAATAAATTAATGCTAAACTAGTTATCGCTTCAAACCATTTTACAGGTGTTTTATGTGTTTTATTATATTCAGTTATCTTTTCTGATAATGGTATTAATATTTCTTCTACATCACTATCTGTTATTTCTGTATTATTAAAACATATTCCATCATTAAATTTAATTAAATGTGGTGAAATAAATTTTCCAACATTATATCCTTGTTCTACTAAAATATTTGATAACATTTCACAAATACTACCTTTTCCATTTGTTCCTGCTACATGAATTACTTTAAAATTATTTTGTGGATTATTAAATTCCTTCATTAAATATTTCATAGCATCTAAATTTGGGTCTTTTGTAAATTTATCAAAATCTTGTAAATATTCATCTATTGTAATTTTTTCTTTTGTATATATATATTTATTTATAAATGGTCGCAATGCTTTTTCTAATGCATATATTGTAATTATTTGTATTGGAAATAAAATTAATTGAGTAGTAAATCTTGATGCAATTACTGCTAAATATGCTTTACCATATAGTAAATTTAAAAATGAAGATTCAATTAATATTTTTATTCCACCTAATACTAATATGCTACTAATTACTAATTGAATTATAAATTTAATATTTGATTTACTTTTTTCTGGCGCTTTATATAAAAACATACCATAAATAAATCCCATTAAAGCTGCTGTAATTGTAAACCCAGGAAAATAAGCTCCAAATGGAAATAGAATTGCCCCTATTAAGTCTCCGAAGCCCTGCTATAATTGCTGAATATTTTGGTCCTAAATATATTGCTGAAAGCATAATTGGAATAAAACTGAAACTAATTACTAAAAGTGCTGTTTTTATAGATAAAAATCTTGATAAAATTATTAAAATACTTAAAAACATAGCTGATAAAATTATTTTTTTTGTTTTTGTTATAGTTAATTTGTTCATAATAAAAAGCCCCCTTATTAAATTTTGGAGCTTCCACGGTTAAATAAAGATAAATCTTTGTTTAATAGCGGAATGCGAAAATAAATCAGCAAAACTTTTGGTTTTTTCGTTTACTAACAACTTCCCGTTTAGTAACACTTAACTATTTATTTTCTACTCTATTTGTTATATCTTATCAAATCTTGTATCTTTTTGCAATATGTATGAAAAATTAATAAAATTTTTTATGCACTAAATTTTATTAATTTTAATATATTATTTTAGGTGAGATTTATGGATATATTACGTTTGGGGTCAACTGGACCTATGGTAGAACTTTTACAAAGTACATTAATGAAACTAGGTTTTTTTACAGGAGTTATTGATGGAATCTTTGGAAAAATTACTGAAAGTGCTGTAAAATCTTTTCAACAAAATTTTGGTTTGGCCTCTGATGGAATTGTTGGGAATTCTACTTGGAATGCTTTATTCCCCTATATAAATGGTAGAACCTCATATGTAATAAAACAGAATGATACTCTATATAGTATTGCAAAAAATTTTTCTACTACTGTAAATAGAATAATTTTTGCTAATCCTAATATTAATCCTAATAATTTGGAAATTAATCAAAGAATTACTATTCCTTTTGGAAATATAGTTCCTACTAATATAAGTTATAGTGCAAATATATTGCAATTAAATATTACTGCTTTATCCGCAGTTTACCCATTCTTAGAAATCGGCTCAATTGGGTCTAGTGTTCTTAATAATTCTATTCCATATATAAGAATTGGAACTGGTGATATAGAAGTGTTTTATAGTGGCTCAATTCATGCAAATGAATGGATTACATCTCCTTTACTTATGAAGTTTATTGAAAACTTTTGCTTATCATATGTTAATAATACTACCATTTATGGGTATCGTGCTAGAGATATTTTTAATAATGTTTCTTTATACATTGTTCCAATGTGCAACCCTGATGGTGTTAATTTAGTTACAGGTGAAACTGCCCCTGGTTCTTTAATATATAATCAGGCAAAAACTATCTCAAATAATTATCCTTTAATACCTTTTCCTAGTGGATGGAAAGCAAATATAAATGGTGTGGATTTTAAAACCTTCCAACCAATCTCTCAAAACCTTATAAGTATTCGTTTACACGACTTTGAGGTTTTTCCCTTTTTCGTTTATTATTTCTTCTATTTTTATGAATTCATTTAGATTTTCATTAATAGAATTTAGTTTTGAAAAATTAAAATATATATAAACATTTTTATCTTTATCAATTTCTATTTTATTAATTAATCGATATAAATAAATTTTATCAATTTCTTCTAATTTTAAAAAATTTTCTATTAGTCCATCTAATTCTTTCTCCTCTTTTGTTGTTTTTTTATTATTTGTTTTATCTTCGATTACCATTAATTTCTGTTCTATTTCTTCTTTTTGTTTAATCAAATTTGCTCTTTCAAATACAAATTTTCCGAGATACTCTAATGTAATCTTCTTCAAGAATTATTCCTTGTAATTTATCCATATACATCTTGTCTAAGTTGTTATTTATATTAAATATAGCTTTATCTAATTGTGATGTTTTGTTCTTATATCCCGCTCTAATATCAAGTGTTTTATTTTGATATTTTTCATAAACAGAATAAAAAATCTCTTTATTAGCATATATTCGGCATATCTTTTTTATAATATAGATAATATGTTTTTCAAATTTATTATAATTAATATTTTGTGGATAACAATTTCTTGATTTATACTCACTGCAAACTATATATGGATGTGATTCAGATTTTCTCTTTGAGTTTTTTTTCAATACTATTTGCAATTTCCTTTTGCAATGATAACAGTAAAGTAATCCTCGTAACAGATAATCATATTTTAATACTGTATTAGTCCCTCTTTTTTCAATAATGCATTGTACTTTATTAAATATGTCCATGTCTATAATAGGTTTGTGTGTATTGTTTACTCGTATTTGATTTTCCTTTCCAACTGTTCTTATTTTATGTACTTTATAAGATACTACTGTTTTTTTATTTTGAACAGTATTTCCTATATAAACCTCGTTTTTTAACATATTGCATAGAGTAACTTCATTCCAGTCGTAATTAGTTTTATTTTCATCTTGTATTATTTGGTTTTTTCTGTATCCTGTTGGAGATAAGTATCTGTTAGTATTTAAATAATTAACTATTTCACTACTCCCATGACCATTTGCATACATATCAAATATTTTTTTTACAATATCAGAAACATTATTATCAATAACAAGCTTATTTTTTATGCTTGGATGTCTTTTATATCCATACGCAGGAATACTACACATATATTCTCCTTGCCTTTGTTTTTCCTTTAAAACACTTCTAATTTTTTTTGATATATCTTTAGCATACATGTCATTCATAATTGCTTTAAATGGCGTTATGTCGTTATTTGTGCTATCTATATATGTATCTATTCCATCTGTTATTGCAACATATCTAATATTATTCTGTGGAAAGTAATTTTCTATGTAATGTCCTGTTTTAATATAATCTCTACCTAGTCTTGACAAGTCCTTTGTTAAAACCATATTAATATTTTTGTTTTCAATATCTTGCAATAGTTCATTAAAGGCAGGTCTATCAAAAGTAGTTCCAGATACTCCATCATCAACATATTCTTTTATAGCTATCAAATTATTATCTTTTATATATCTTTGCAAAATATTTCTTTGATTACTGATACTTTCGCTTTCTCCATTTTCGCCATCTTCTCTAGATAACCTAATATACATTCCGTACTTTAATGTTTTGGCTTATTAAATCCAGCATTTGTCCTCCTTTCAAACTTATCAGTAACCATCTACAAAAATAATTGTAACGTGCTTAAATAAATTTTGCAAATAATTTCTAGGTAGTCGAAAACATCAACTCCCTACATTTTTTTGTTTTTTATATCTATAAAATCTTTAAAAATTTGCCCTATAGTTTCACTTACATCTTTTTTATCTTCAGTAAAAATACAATATGTATTGAATTCCAATTTATTTTCTTTTGTTTGAATCTTGCTATTATTCATAATTATTCTAATTCCTTTCAACATAGAAGTATTATTATATATATGTTTCATTAAGAATTGTTATTTGGCTAGGCAAATGAGCATTAAATCTATGAGGCGTGCTTTTGCACGTTGATTAGATTTAATGTAAAGTTTAACAACGCCAAATGGCTATTATTAATGAAACTAATACAGAATATTAAAGAAAATGACTGAATATGACACTTAAATAAGTGTATTTTTCAATGTGCGATTCACCTTTTCATTAATTAGGGTCTTTAAAAAACTTAAAGAATTAGACATATTTTGAAAAAATTTTTAAGTTTTTTAATTCTTCTACTAGATAAATGGTATCAATAATCATAAAATGTGCAAAATTTTAAAAATTTTTACAAAAAAAATAACAGAAATTAATCTGTTATTACATAAAAAAGAACTATATGATTACTCTCATATAGTTCTTTTCTGTTTGATTTCTTGTTTTAAATTCAAACAAATCAATCTCCATCATTTCCTTTTTCTTAAATTTCTTTAAGTCAATTTATGCTCCTTTGGTGGATCAGTTTTCAATTATTATATGGTTCATTTTTTAGTTTAGCATAAACAATTCAATTTTTTATTTTTTTGCTTATAATCATCATAATTTCCAAGATAAATTGTAACATATCCATCTTTAAATTCTATTGTTTTATCTGCAAATTTGTTAATAAAATATCTATCATGACTAACAAATATAA
>JAUNSM010000060.1 GCA_030539215.1 Clostridia bacterium | reverse complement strand
TACATTGTAAAAATTTTTTATAAAAGTGTATCATTTAATATTGCAATTTATAAATCATCAATAAATTTACATAAAAACTTGCGCGTGATAGAAAAATATTATATAATGCTTATGAAGTGCAGTTTACACTCAAATTTATTGAAAGGAGAGGTTTTTATGTCAGCAAATAAGTTTAAAGAGATGTTACGGAAAAAAGTCGCAGTTTTGTACGGAGGAGGGCAAATACCATCAGCAAATATTGTGTTGGGAAAACTCATGGAGTGGCTTATATCTATGAAATGTGTAGTATATGGAATTCACAAAAGCTATATGGGTTTAGCAGATGAAGCATGCTATGAAAAGTTTACCATCACAAAAGCACAGCAAATCCAAAAGCAAATTGGCACGTATTTAGAAACATGCCGGAATGTAGATCCATCAGCAAATGAATGGTTTGATAGAATAATTGTACTTCTTTCTAAGTTCAATATTCACAAGTTATTTATCTGTGGTGGAGATGGTTCTGTTCGGGCAGCAACGGATTTCGAGAAAAAATGCGAAGAAATTGGTTATGATATGAGAATAATGTTTATTCCATGTACAATTGACGGAATAAATGGTTCTCTATCGATCGGAAGACAGTCTGCAATTGCAGAATCAATAAGAAGAGTATCAAGTATGATTGTAAATTCGTTTGCAACATGGGATGCAGGACTTATTGGACCAAGAATTCCTATTATCGAACTTCAAGGGCGCAATCGCAATGATATTATCGTAAATGTAATGAAGCGGTTAATAAAAGAAGAAGATATTGGAAGATATAAAATTTCTGATATAAACCTTATTTGCGTACCATCTGGGCACATGTGGAGCTATGTAAAACTGATAAACTCTATATTGAAAACAGATAAACTTACAGCGATAATTGTTGCAGAAGGTGCAAAACCAATTGAACAATGGTGGGAAGCAATTTCTGGCAAGGGAATTGGAGAAAAATTATTCAATTTAATCAATCTTAGCAGAGTAAAAGGGAAACCTATAAAAAAGGCTAATCTTGATGTTGTTGGATACCTTTCTCAAACCAACGATTTGATTTCTAAAGAAGAAAGTGACGAGATTAACTTGTGGACGTTAGCGGCTACAATACATGCAACAAAGTGCAATTCGGAGGTTATAATAAAGAAAGGAACACAGATAGCATGTATTAAACTTCAAGATTTAAGACAGCTCAATCCAAACTCCAAAGAACCAGAAATTCTTTCAGAAGAAGATCTGAAACTCTTAAAACCATATTTACCATAAAAACCATAAAGCAGGACAGAAAACTTACTGTCCTGCTTTTCCTATATATTAAGTTTAATTTATCTTAATTTTTTTAATATTTATAACACATTTATTTTCTTTTAAATTCTCTTTGTATAAAATTTATTTCAAATGGCAAAAATATCTATAAATTGCATATTTGAGGTGAATAGATTTTGAATACAAAAAGATATAGATATTTGAATATAAAAGGGACAGTATTAGATGACTATCAATTACAAAACTATATGGAAAAAGTAGCTACAAGCCATGAAGTAGAAAACACTTCAAATAAATTAACATATCCAATTCCGAGATTAAAAAGTAATTTTAGATTTATAGAAAAAACTTATAAGTTATTAAATGAACATGTGAAAATAGGAATTGATATTCATCCAGCAGGAGAATGGCTTTTAGATAATTTTTATATAATAGAAGAGGCATATAAAACCGTAATTTCAGAAATAAATTTAAAAAAGTATAAAGAGTTTTCTAAAGTAGCAAATGGTATATATAAAGGTTATAGTAGAATATATGTTTTAGCTTCTGAAATTGTTGCATATACAGATAATAAAATAAATGATGAGGTATTAAAATTAGCAATAACTGCATATCAAAAAAGAAAATTATTAAGTATGAAAGAAATTTGGAATTTATGGATTTTTTTAGATATTGCAATAATAGAAAATATAAGAAACATATGTGAAAAAATATATTCTGCACAGTTGCAAAAATATAAAGTTGAAAGCATTATAGAAAGATTAGTAGAGAAAAAAGAAAATAAAAAGCAAATATTTAAAAATATACATCCAGAAAATAATATATATGTATCATATAAAGAAATGAAATATCCATTTATAGAATACATGTCATACAAATTAAAGAAATATGGAAAACAAGGTATACCTTACTTAAATATACTTGAAGAGCAAGTGAATAAAATGGGAATGACAGTATCAGAAGTAATAAAAAAGGAACATTATGATATAGCAATTTCTAAAGTATCTTTAGGAAATAGTATTATAAGTTTAAAAGAAATTTTAAGAGTGAATTTTTTAAATTTATTTGAACAAATAAATGGTGTAGAAGAAATTTTAAAAAGAGATCCTGCAAATGTTTATTTAAAAATGGATTATAAAACAAAAGAATATTATAGAAATGAAATAAAACAAATTTCAGAATTAACAAAAATATCAGAAATATATATTGCACAAAAAACAGTAGAACTTGCAAATAAATATTTAACTGAAGAAACACAAGACAATAAAAAGAAATCACATATTGGATATTATTTAATCTCTCAAGGAAAAGAAGAATTATTAAATAATTTAGGAATTAAAGCAAAAAAGCAAATATCAAAAAACACAAAAGCAAAAAAATATGTGTTTTTTAATTATTTAGTTACAACAATACTTTCAATATTAATGGGAGCATATATTTACTTAATGTCAAACAATGCAATAATAGCTATAATTACAAGTTTGATTTTATATATTCCAATATCTGAAATAATAATTCAGTTAACAAATTATATTTTAAATAAAAAAGTAAAACCAACATTAATTCCAAAGTTGAATTTTATACAAGGAATACCTAAACAATATTCAACATTTGTGATAATTCCTACAATTATAAATGAACCACAAAAAGTAAAAGAGCTAATTAAAAAATTAGAAGTATATTATTTAGCAAATAAAAGTGAAAATTTATATTTTGCTCTTCTTGGCGATTGTACCTGTAGTAAAAATGAAACAGAAGAAATTGATGATGAAATAATACAAGCTCGGATTAAAACAAGTAGAAGAACTAAATAAAAAATATAATAAAAACCTTGAAAATAATTTTCCAAAGTTTAATTTTTTATATAGAAAAAGAACATGGAATTCAAGTGAGAAGTGCTATTTAGGGTGGGAAAGAAAAAGAGGATTATTGTGTGAATTTAATGAATTTTTAATAGAAAAAAATAATAAGTTTAGAATAAATACAATTGCAAATGTTTCTGAATGTCCACAAATTAAATATGTAATAACATTAGATTCTGATACAAATTTGATTTTAGAAGCGGGATTAGAATTAGTAGGAGCAATGGCACATATTTTAAATGAACCTATTTTGGATAAACATAAAAATATTATAATAGATGGGCATGGATTAATACAGCCAAGAATAGGAATTGATTTAATCTCTAGTAGAAAAAGTATATTTACAAAAATATATGCAGGTTCAGGTGGAACAGATTTATATGCAAATGCTATATCAGATATATATCAAGATAATTTTGGAGAAGGTATTTTTACAGGTAAGGGAATATATGATTTAAAAGTTTTTCATAAAATTTTGTCTAATGAAATTCCAGAAAATACAGTTTTAAGTCATGATTTACTAGAAGGAAGTTATTTAAGATGTGGTTTGGCAACAGATATATTATTAATAGATGGAACTCCAAGTAAATACAATAGTTATATTTTAAGAGCAAGTAGATGGATAAGAGGAGATTGGCAAATTATTCAATGGCTTGGAAGCAAAATAAAAATAAAAAGTGGAAATAAAAAGACAAATCCATTAAATATGCTTTCAAAATTTAAAATACTAGATAATTTAAGAAGAAGTATTATTCCAGCAACTGTTTTTTTAGGACTTTTATTATCAATTTTTTTAAAGTTATTTACAAATATAAATATATGGGTTATTGTAGCAGTTTGTTTAGTAGCATATAGTTTTTCTTCTATTCTGGATGTTTTAAACTATATTATTTTTAAAAAAGGTAAAGACACAAGATTTATTTATGCATATAAAAGTTTAAAACCTAATATAAGTTCAATAAAAGCAAGCATTTTGAGAGGGCTTTTAGAAATAAGTTTTTTGCCTCATAAAGCATATATTTCAATAAATTCAATTTTAAAAACAATATACAGAATTACAATAAGTAAAACTAATTTATTAGAATGGCTTACAGCAGAAGAAGCAGAAAAGCAGGCAAAAGCAGATTTAATTTCATATTATAAATTTATGTGGATAAATATAGTATTTGGCGTTTTGGGTTTGATATTTGGTATATTTACAAATCAATTACTAGCCATAATAATTGGAAGCACATGGGTAATAGCACCAGCTTTAGCTTGGGAAATAAGTAAAGATATTAAAAAGAGTGTACCAATAGAGCAAATAACACAAAAAGATAAGGAATATATTTTAGAAATAGGTAAAAAAACGTGGCAATATTTTAAAGATAATATAAATGAAAAAAATAATTTTTTACCACCAGACAATTATCAAGAGGAAAGAAAAAATAAAATTGCAGAAAGGACTTCACCAACTAATATTGGGTTAAGTATGTTGGCAATTATTTCTGCATGTGATTTAAAATATATAAAAACAGAAGAAACAATTAAATTATTAAATAAAATGTTAGAAACTATAACAAAGCTTCAAAAATGGAATGGTCATTTATATAATTGGTATAATACAAAGACTTTAGAACCATTAATACCAAGATATATTTCAACTGTAGATAATGGAAATTTTATTGGATATTTGTATACAACAAAAAATTTTTTAGAAGAATTAGTTATTGCTAAAACAGATAGTTATGATATACAAGTGATTTTACAAATGATAAAAACAATAAATGATATTATAAAAAATACAGATTTTTTTGTATTATATGACTCTAAAAAATATTTATTTTCAATAGGCTTTGATGTAGAGCAAAACAAGCTTACTAATTCATATTATGATTTATTAGCTTCAGAAGCAAGACAAGCGAGTTTAATTGCTATTGCAAAAAAAGATGTTCCAGTTAAACATTGGAATAGTTTAAGTAGAACTTTAACAAGTTTAAAAAAATATAAAGGATTAATATCATGGGCGGGAACAGCATTTGAATATTTAATGCCTAATATTAATATTGAACAATATGAACGGAAGCCTTTTAGATGAGTCATGTAGGTTTTTAATTATGAGTCAAATAGAATATGCAAAAAGATTAGGGATTCCTTGGGGAATATCTGAAGCAGCATTTAATTTAAAAGATTTTGATAATAATTATCAATATAAATCATTTGGTATACCATGGCTTGGTTTAAAAAGAGGACTGGAAGAGGATATGGTAGTATCACCATATTCTGTATTTTTAAGCTTAAAGTTTGTTCCAAAACAGGCAATAGAGAATTTAAAAAGATTAGAAAAAGAAAATATGTATAATAAATATGGTTTTTATGAATCAATTGATTATACAATTTCTAGATTAAAATATGGTAAAAAAAATGAACCAGTTAAAACATATATGGCACATCATCAAGCTTTAAGTTTGTTATCAATTAATAATTTTGTAAATAATAATATATTAATAAAAAGATTCATGTTAAATTCTGAGATACAAGCAACAGATATATTATTACAAGAAAGAATGCCAGAAAAAGCTATTATTACAAAAGAGAAAAAAGAAAAGATAGAAAAAGTTAAGCCAAGAGATTATGAGAACTATATAGAAAAAACATACACAGAGGTATCGGAAAAAACAAATATAACAAACACGATATCTAATGGAAATTATACAGTGTGTGTAAAACAAAATGGAGAAGGATTTAGTAAATATAAAAATATATTAATAAATAGATTTAAAGAAACAGCAGATTATAAACAGGGAATTTTATTTTATATAAAAGATGTTTCTAATAAAAGAATTTGGATAAATAGCCCTATTGATGAAACAAATAGAGGGGATAAATTTGTTGTGTCATTTGCACCAGAAAAAAGTAAGTTTGTAAGAATAGATGCAGACATAGAAAGCACTACTCAAATTATTGTTTCACCAGATGATGCAACAGAAATAAGAAGATTAGAAATTAAAAATAATGGAAACCAAGAAAGAATATTAGAAATAAGTAATTATTTTGAACCAGTATTATCAACTCCAATGCAAGATTATGCACACACAGCATTTAATAATTTATTTTTAACCTTTGAAAAATTAAAAGATGAAGGTATATTATTAAAAAGGAAAAAAAGAGAAATAAAAGAACAAGATATATATTTAGGAACAACTTTTTATACAGAACATGAAACAATAGGAGAATTTGAATTTGAAATCGATAAAGAAAAGTTTTTGGGAAAGGAAAAAAGTTTAATTCCTGAAATGATAAAAGATTCAAAACCATATTCACAAAATATTGGTTTAGTAACAGATCCATGTTTAGCAATGAAAAGAACTATTAAAATAATTCCAGGTGAAAAAGTTATTTTTGATTTAATACTTTGTGTTTCAAATAGCAGAGATGAAGCTATTAAATTATTACAAAAATATAAAAATACAAAAATTATTACAAAAACATTTGATTTAGCGCGTGCAAAAGTAGAAGCAGAGAGTATATATTTAGGACTTAAAGGTGCAGATATAGAAAAATATCAAAGACTATTATCATATGTAATTTTTAATAATCCATTGAAGAAATTAGAGTTAAAAGAATTACCAAAAAGAATTTATTCACAAAGTAAATTATGGAAATATGGAATATCAGGAGATATACCAATTGTTTTGGTAAAGATAAAAGATTCAAATGATATATATGTAGTACAAGATATATTAAAAGCGTATGAGTATTTTAGAAGCAAAAATATAATAATAGATTTAGTAATATTAAATCAAGAAGAAAATTCATATGAACAATATGTAAATTATGAAATAGAAAATGCTATACTTAATAAACAAATGAAATATTTAAAAAATATTTCAGGAGAAATATTTATCATAAATACAAATCAGATTGAAAAAGAAGATATAGACCTTTTAGAATTTAAAGCAAATGTTATTATTAATGCAAAAAATGGAGATATAAAAACTGCTATACAAGATTTAGAAGAAGAATATTTAAAAACAATTAAAAATATAGGTATAGATGCAAAGCAAGAATATATAACGCAAAATGAAAAGAATACTATTCAAAGCATTGATATGTCAGCATTAAAATATTATAATGAATATGGTGGCTTTTCAGAAAATGGATTAGAATATACAATAAAAATAGATAAAGATAACAAACTGCCAACAGTATGGAGCATGATACTTGGAAATGAAACTTTTGGAACAATAGTTACTCAAAATTTAGGGGGCTTTACTTGGCATAAAAACAGTAGATTAAATAGATTATCAGCATGGAATAATAATCCGGTTTTGGATATTCCTTCTGAAATTATATATTTAAAAGATTATAAAACTGGTAAAAAATGGTCATTATCAGATAATTTGAACAGTGAAAATTCAGAAAGCTATATAACATATGGTTTTGGATATGTAAAATATAAATGTGAGAGAAATAATATTTTACAAGAACTAGAAATTTTGGTTCCCAAAAAAGATAATGTGAAAATAAATATTTTAAAATTAAAGAATTTAGAGCCAAATAAAAGAAAAATAAAAATTGTATATTATATAAAACCAGTTTTTGGAGAAGATGAAATAAAAACAAATGGATATATCGAAGTTAACAAAGACAACAATTTAATTATTGCAAAAAATTTATATAAAGATAGTTTTAAAAATAATATAGGTTTTGTATCAAGTAATGAAAATATTAAATCATACACAGGAAGTAAAGATTTTTTTGTAGGAGCAGGAAGCATACAAAATCCAGAAGGGTTAGATAAAGTGAGTTTAGATAATTCGTCTGGATTAGGGCAGAATTCATGTATTGCAATTGAAATAGAGATAGAATTAGAAAGCTTTGAGGGGAAAGAGATAATATTACAATTTGGAGAAGAAGCGACTATTTTAGATGCAAAAAATTTAGCATATAAATATTCTAAAATGTCAAATTGTATAAAAGAATTAAATATAATAAAAAATTTCTGGTATGAATTATTAAATACAGTTACAGTAAAAACTCCATTAGAGTCTTTTAATATAATAATAAATAGTTGGTCAAAATATCAAACAATAATATCAAGATTATGGGCAAGGAGTGGATATTATCAGTCAGGTGGAGCTATTGGATTTAGAGACCAATTACAAGATACAATAGGATTAAAATATGTAGACATTGAGTTTATGAAAAAACAAATATTAATAGCATGTAGACATCAATTTATAGAAGGAGATGTAGAACATTGGTGGCATGAGGATACTAATAGAGGAATAAGAACTAGATTTTCAGATGACCTTTTATGGCTTTGTTATGTAGTATATGAATATATAAATTATACAGGAGATGATAGTATTCTAAAACTAAAAGAACCATATGTTATGGGAGAACTATTACCAGAAGGAGTAGATGAAAGATATGATGTGTATTTAGAATCAAAATTAAAAGAAGATGTATATACACACTGTATACGTGCAATAGATAAAAGCTTGAATTTTGGAGAAAATGGGCTACCTAAAATTGGTTCAGGAGATTGGAACGATGGACTAAATACAGTAGGAAACAAACAAAAGGGTGAAAGTATATGGCTTGGATTTTTTATTTATGATATATTAGAAAAATTTATACCCATATGTAAAAAAAGAAATGATATTTCAAGAGTAAATGAATATAAAGAAAAAAAAGAAAATTTAAGAAAGGCGTTAAATACAGCAGGATGGGATGGCAGATGGTTTAGAAGAGCATATATGGATAATCGGAGAACCACTTCGGAAGTATTGAAAATGAAGAATGTAGAATAGATAGTATTTCACAGAGTTGGGGAGTAATATCAGGTGCAGCTGACAATGATAAAAAATATATTTCTATGGAGGCTTTAGAAAATCACTTAATTGATACAGAAAATGGAATTATAAAATTACTTGACCCGCCATTTAATAAAACTAAATTAGAGCCAGGGTATATAAAAGCATATTTGCCAGGAGTAAGAGAAAATGGAGGACAATACACACATG
>JAUNSM010000106.1 GCA_030539215.1 Clostridia bacterium | reverse complement strand
TGAATAATCCACACACGATCACTAGCTTGGGAGCGTAAAATGCCACCCCAAGAGGCCTTTGGTCTCTTGGTGGCGCAGAAAGTGGTGATTTTTATGAGTATTATAACTATGGTAAGGGAAATAAAAAGTATACATCCAACGGATCTTGCTTTACTGAAAACAGGGGGGTTTTATAGAGTTTATGGAAGAGATGCTTATATATTATCAAATTTATTTCAATATAAGGTTAAAAAAGAAGGAAATATTGTAACATGTGGATTTCCAATAAAAAGTGTGAATAAAGTTATATATACTCTTGAAAATAAAAAAATTAATTATTTAATTATTGATAGTAGAGATAATTATAATATAAATGAAAAAATGAATTTTAAAAATTTGAATAGATATATTAAAGAATATGAAACATCTAAAATATATGTAAATAATCAAATAAGAATAGAAAAAATAAACAATTATTTATTAGAAAATGTAAAAAAAGAAAATATAAAAAAAATGTTAAAAGAAATAGAGAGTATTATAAATGCAAATAGAGAAATTTAAAGTAATTAATTTTATAAGAGAACTGATAATAAATATAGATAAAAATTTAGAAAACTTTCCAAAAAAAGATATAGAAATAAAAAATAGAATAAAAAGTGAAAGCTATAATTTATTAGAATATTGTTATGAAGCTAATACGACAGAAGATAATAATTTGAAAATACAATTATTAAATAAATGTATAGCAAAAATTAAGGTTGTAGATTTTTTAATCAACATAAGTTATGATAAACAAATTATAAATAATAAGCGTTATTTAAAATTTGGAGAATCAGCAGATGAAATTGCAAAATATTTAGTTGGTTGGAAAAAATCTATAAATAGGGCATAGTTGTCGGTATGTGGGCTTTTATTTATCGTGTTTTGCTTTGGGTGGCCTCGCGTTATGTTAATTGCAATTCAACCAATGCGAACTTTGGGTTGCGCAATGCTAACAGCAATGTTAACGGTAATAACATGTTCAATTCGAACAACAACTCAAACAATAATAACTACCGCTTGCGTGCCGTAGCTTCTATAAACTGTGGTTATGCAATTATAAATTGTATAAGAGATAATGTAGAAACAAACTTATGTCCTGTAGTTATTAAAGATAACTATAAAATAAAAATAGATAAATATATTTGTTAGTAGGTTTAAAAAATTCGAAATGGAGTATATTTTATAACTATTTTTGGAGTAGTATTAAAACTACTCCTTTTTTAGCAAATGTTTATAACACAACCTAGAAGATATTAGGCTATTAATAGGTATAAAACCTTTAAGATATAAATATTTTCTTTTTTTTAATCTTCTTTTTACTGTTCTATATTTTGCATAATTCCCATATTTATTTCTACCAATAAAAATAAAATTATCTGTATTTTTAAATATTCTTGTTTTTTTATTTAATTCTAAGTTTTCTTTTTTTAAAAATTGTTTTAATTCTTTAAAACAATTTTTTAAATATTCTTTGGATTTATGAAATAGTAAAAAATCATCTTGATATCTTATAACTCCATATATTTTAAGTTTTTCTTTTATAAAATGATCCATATCATTTAAATAAAAAATAGCTAATACTTGGCTGGTCATGTTTCCGAATACTTAAGCCATTATCATCACTATCTATAATATCAAATATTATTTTTAAAGCTCTTTTATCTTTGATTTTTTTTAACAATTTTTGTTTTAATATATCATGATTAATACTAGCAAAAAATTTACTTATGTCACATTTCAAAATATAATATGTATCATATTTAGAAGAGTAATAATTTTTATATTTTTGATATAGTTCTAGACCATGTTTCATTCCCATGTTTTTTCTACTAGCTACATTAAAATCTAGTAAACAAGGCAGAATTGAAGGATATAATATATGCCTAGAAACAAGATGATTTACTAATTTATCTTGCATATTTTGACTTACAATTCGGCGAGTTTTCGGTTCAGAAATTGTAAATATGTTATAAGGACCTACTTCGTATTTTTCTGATTTTAAAATGTTATATATTCTAGAAATATATATACATTTATATTCTTTAAAAAATTCTACTTTTTTCTTATTTTTTGTATTTGTACAAACCTCATTAAAGGCATCTTGTATGTTTTTAAAATTATAAATATTTTCATATAAAAATCCCTTTCTTTTCATAAAAATCTCCATTCAAAAAATAATGTCTTAACATTTAATTCTTATAAATTTGCTTTAAGCTTGTACTTATATCAAATAATATTTCAAAAGACTTTTTAAATGTTATATTATCAAAATCAATAGAAATAATATCGTTAATAATGTTTTTTAATTCAGTATTATTTAAATAATCACTATAGTTATCAATTTTAGAATATGTAGAATCTATAATTTGAATACGTCCCCATT
>JAUNSM010000059.1 GCA_030539215.1 Clostridia bacterium | reverse complement strand
CCTACGTTTTTTTGCAATGTGTTTGTTGCTTTTTTCTATTTTTATTTTACATGAACATTTTGTTTTTGTAAATAGTTTTTTGCAAAAAATTTTTCCTTTTTTCTTTCTTATGTCACAACCATCTAATCAGCGAACAACAAAATTTATGTATTTTTAGGCTTAAAAACATACAGCCTGTCTCTATTTGACTACTTTAATTATTAAAAACCATTATCTAGTAACAAGAATTTTATCTATAAATTATAAAATATTGTAAAAGGATTTTTTTTATGTTATACTTTATTTGGTGATGATAATGTTTGAAGATATAAAAAGAAATAAAGTAAAATCTTTATTTGTAATTTTTGGATTTATTTTAATTATAACATTAATATTATATTATTTATGTATGGCTTTTGATTTAGATGCATCATTTGCAATACTTATTGCTTTGTCTTTTTCTATATTGAGTTGTTTTGCTTCTTATTACAATAGTGATAAAATTATACTTGCTGTATCTAAAGCACGACCTGCAACTGAAGAAGAAGATAAAAAAATTTTGAACATTTTAGATGGTCTTATGATTTCTTCTGGTCTTACTTATAAACCTAGATTATATGTTGTAGATGACTCTCAGCCAAATGCTTTTGCTACTGGTAGAAATCCAGAACATGCAATTATTTGTGTAACAAGTGGACTTTTAGAAAAATTAGAATATTATGAGTTAGAAGGTGTAATTGCACATGAAATGGCTCATATAAGAAATTATGACATTTTACTTTCGGCTGTTGTAACTGTTATGGTAGGATTTATAGTTATACTTTCTGATATTTTTACTAGGTCTTTCTTTTTTAGAGGTAGCAAAAGTAAAGATAATGATAAAGGAAATGGCGTTTTAATGCTTATTGGCTTAATATTTTTAATATTAGCACCTATACTTGGAAAAATAATGCAAATGGCTGTGTCAAGAAGAAGAGAATTTTTAGCTGATACTACTGCTATACAATTTACTAGAAATCCAGATGGATTGATTTCAGCTTTAAGAAAATTAGACAATGACCCTAATGAATTAAAAGTAGCAAATAAAGCAACTGAAAATATGTATATTGTAAATCCTTTTAAAAAAGATGTTAATGGTAAGAAAAAAACTAATCTTTTTTCAACTCATCCTAGTATTGATGATAGAATTGAAGCTTTACAAAACATACAATAATAATTTTTTTTAAAACCAGTCAAATCAATTTGGCTGGTTTTTTGCTACACTTAATTTTATTATTAAATCTATATTGTCATCTTTAGCTGTTTTATTTTTTCTTATTGCTCCACACTTTTTGCATTTATAAATAATTACATATCCCTTTTTATTATTTATTTCTATATTAATTGGTTCTAAAAGTCCATGACATTCTTCTTGCCTATCCCCAGGATTTTTATCAACATGTTTTGAATATAAACAATAATTACAATGATTTCTTGAAGAATAGCCTAATTTCTTTACTTTTTTTCCGCAGTTTTCACAAATAAATTCTTCATCTATTTCTGTAAATGTTTTCAAAATTAATCTCCTTTAATTTATTTTTCAAATATGCTTCCACCAATAAATTCACGAAGTAATGAATTGCTTGGAACAAATTTTGGTGGTATGCTTTCAAAATAGCTAAGTAGCCAATATATTCTTTTTGCCTCTGAAAATTCGGGTTCTTCTGGTTTTATCTCACTTAATAATTTAATTACATAATCTTTTAATACACTAAGTTCATATATTAATGAAGAATTAAACATTATGTCCGCTTCTTCTTGATATGAAAATATATTAATAGCTTCACCTTTATTAACTGATGGCCACATTTTTAAAGTATGAATAGCACTATATCCTCTAAATTGATTATCTCTAGCTATTCTTCTTATTAGTCTTGTATCTGTTGTAGAAATTCTATTAAAGTAATCTATATTTAGAACTGTTAAACAACTTATATAAATCTTGAATTTTTGTTCCTTTGGAATTAGAAATGTAAGTCTATCATTTAAACAATGAATCCCTTCCATAATTAACACTTCATCATCTTCAAGTTTCATTATGTTACCCTTATACTCTTTTACACCTGTATGAAAATTAAATGTTGGCATTTTAACTTCTTGTCCGTTTAATAGTTTAATTAAATCATCATTTAACAATTTTGTATTTATTGCTTCAATATTTTCAAAATCAAATTCTCCATTCTCATCTTTTGGAGTCTCTTGTCTTTCTACAAAATAATTATCTACAGATATTGTTTTTGGCTTTAACCCATTTATCTTCAATTGCAGTTCTAACCTTTTTGCGAATGTAGTTTTACCTGAACAGGAAGGTCCTGCAATAAGTATTACTTTTGTCTTTTTGCTTCTATATATTTTATCTACAATTTGAGCTATTTTCTTTTCATGTAATGCCTCATCTAATAAAATATAGTCTTTTATTTTATTAGATTTAATTGTTTCATTTAATTTGTATAATGTGTTAATATTAAGTATTTTGTGAACATCTTCATATTCATCTAATGTTTCTAATAATTTTGGAGATTCTATAAGTTTTGACAATTGATGTGGCTCTTTTCGACTAGGATATCTTATTAAAAAACCATCATGATATTTTAATATATCATATTTTTTTATATATCCTGTTGATATTGGCATAACTCCATAAAAATAATTATAATAATTTTCACAATAATAAAGAGTTACTTCTTTTTTTTGTTGTAAATCTAATTGTAGCTTTCCTTTTAATGTCTTTTCTTTTTCATAAAAGCTCTCTGCCTCTTTTTTTGACATAACTTTTTTAGTAATTGGTAAATCTTCTTGTATTATTTCTTCTACTCTTTTTTTTACTTTATTTATCATTTCTTTAGTAACATTTAAATTGTCAATTTCACATAACATTGAATGATATAATTGATAATTTACTGTAAATAAAGCTTTTGGATACAAATCATAAAATGCCTTTGCAATTATATATATTAGCCCTCTTTGATATACTCTCATACCATCTTTATTTGTAATGTCAATCAACTCTAGTTTTCCATCTGAATCAATCTCATAATTTAAACTCTTTATTTCATTATTAAATTTACATGCTATTATTTCATTATTACTTTTTTTTATTTCATTATTAAATAATTCTATTACTTTTGTACCTTTTTTTACATCAAAAATTTGATTTTTATAAATTATTTGCATATGTCCTCCAAATAGTTTTTTCTCATTATATCGGAAAAATCAGCTTTTATCTTAATCCCGTATAAGATTTTACATTAAAATTTTATATTTGTCTATACTTTTTTCTTTTACTATTTTTTTGCTTGTGTTTCACAATATTTACATCTATATATTCTATTTTCTTTATCTGTTAATTCAAATATTTGATTAATTTCTTGTTCTGTAGTTGTTATACATCTTGGATTTTGACATTCTATAATATTAATTAATTTTTGTGGCAACTCCATATGTGCTTTTTCTATTATTTTTCCATCTTTTATTATATTTACTGTAATGTTTGTATCTATATACCCCAAAATGTTCATATTTATATCAATACTATTATCAATTTTTATAATATCTTTTTTGCCTGTTTTTTTACTTTTAACATTTTTTATTATAGCAACAGAGCAATCTAAATATTCTAATCCTAAATGTTTATATATTTCCATGCTTTTTCCAGCTTCTATATGGTCAATTACTATTCCATTATTTATACTATCTATATTCATTTATTTAACCTCCAATCTCTAGCAACTTAAGTATTAATGCCATCCTAATATATTTGCCATATTCTACTTGTCTAAAGTAGCAGGCTCTTGGGTCATTATCTACTTCTTTTGCAATTTCGTTTACTCTTGGTAATGGGTGCAAAATGGCTAAATCTTTTTTCGCCTTTTTTAATTTTTCTTCATTTAATATATAGTAATCTTTTAATCTTATGTAATCTGCTTCATTGAAAAACCTTTCTTTTTGTACTCTTGTCATATAAAGAACATCTAATTGTTCTATATATTCTTCAATATCTTGTGTCTCGCACCATGTAATATTGTTTTTATCTAAAATTTCTTTCTTTATATAATCTGGAACTTGTAGCTCGTGTGGAGATATTAAAATAAATTTTATATTTTTATATCTTGACATTGCTGTAATTAATGAATGAACAGTCCTTCCAAATTTTAAATCACCACATAACCCAATTGTTAAATCTGAAAGTTTTCCTTTTTCACATTTTATTGTTAATAAATCTGTTAAAGTTTGTGTTGGATGATTGTGTCCCCCATCTCCTGCATTTATAATTGGTACTGTTGAACTTTCTAATGCAACAACAGGAGCTCCTTCTTTTGGATGCCTCATTGCAATTATATTTGAATAACAACTTACTGTTCTTATTGTATCTGATACGCTTTCTCCTTTTGATGTTGAACTACTAGAACTTTCAGAAAATCCTATTACATTTCCTCCGAAGTCCTATCATAGCTGATTCAAAGCTTAGCCTAGTTCTAGTGCTTGGCTCAAAAAATAATGTTGCTAATATTTTATTTTTGCATTTTTCTGTATACTTTTCCTTATTAGATATTATATCTTTTGCTTTTGTAATTAATTCATCAATTTCTTTTATTGATAAATCTTTAATATCAATTAAATGTTTCATTAAAATTCCCCTTTCTTTTATTATTTAAAACTATCTTTAAAATCATTCATCTATAGTAGATATGCAAAGTGTAATTTTTTCTAGTACATCTAGTAAAACTCTTACTGTATCTAATGCAGTAAACATTGCAATATTATTTTCTACTGCACATCTTCTAATTATAGTTCCATCTGTTTCTTGGTCTATTGCATCAACTTCTCTTGTACTTATTACATAATTTACATATCCTTTTCTTATTGAATCTAATATTTCTTCACTACCTTCACTTATCTTTTTCTTTATTCTTGTTCTTATTCCATGTTGTTTTAAAAATTCTGCTGTTCCTTTAGTTGATTCTATATTAAATCCTAAATTGTAAAATCTTCTAACTAAAGGGAGTGCTTCATCTTTGTCTTTATCAGCTATTGTTACAAATATAGTTCCATAATTTGCTACATTTACACCTGATGATTGAAGTGCTTTGTATAATGCTCTTGTAAGTTTCGTATCATACCCAATTGCTTCTCCTGTTGACTTCATTTCTGGCGAAAGATATGCATCCATTCCGTTTAGTTTAGAAAATGAAAATGCAGGTGCTTTTACATACCATTTTTCTTTTTCCTTTGGATATACTTGTATTATTCCTTGTTGCTTTAATGTTTTTCCCATCATTACTAATGTACCTATATCTGCTAATGAAAATCCTGTAGCTTTTGATATAAATGGTACTGTTCTTGATGACCTAGGATTTACTTCTATTACATATACATTTTCTTCTTTATCTACTATAAATTGTATATTATATAACCCAATAATTCCTATTCCTATCCCAAGTTTAACTGTATAATCTAAAATCGTTTTTTTAACATTTTCACTTACACTAAATGTTGGATATATACTAATACTATCGCCTGAATGTATTCCTGTTTTTTCAACATGTTCCATTATTCCTGGTACAAATATATCTTTTCCATCACATACTGCATCTACTTCTAATTCTTTTCCAATTATATATTTATCTACTAAAACAGGTTGTTTTGTATTTATTTCAACAGCTGATTTTAAATATTTTTCTAACGCCTTTTTATTAGAAACTATTTGCATTGCTCTTCCACCTAATACATAACTTGGTCTTACTAATACTGGATATCCTATTTCTTCAGCTACTTTTATTCCATCTTGTATATTTGTTACCGCTTCCCCTCTTGGCTGTAATAATTGTAACTTTTTCATTACTTTTTCAAATGAATCTCTGTTTTCTGCTTTTTCTATTGCTTCTACATCTGTTCCTATTAATTTTACACCTAGTTTTGAAAGTGGCTCAGCTAAATTTATTGCTGTTTGTCCTCCCAAACATGCTATAACTCCTTCTGGTTTTTCTAAATCAATTATATTCATTACATCTTCAACTGTTAAAGGCTCAAAATATAGTTTGTCACTTGTAGTGTAATCTGTTGATACTGTTTCTGGGTTATTGTTTATTATAATTGCTTCATATCCTGCTTCTTTTATTGTTTTTACTGCATGTACTGTTGAATAATCAAATTCTACTCCTTGTCCTATTCTTATTGGACCTGCCCCTAATACTATTATTTTCTTTTTATTACTAATAATTGATTCATTTTCTTCTTCATATGTAGAATAAAAATATGGAACATAACTTTCAAATTCACTGCTACAAGTATCTATCATCTTATATATTGGATAAATGTTTTTTTCTTTTCTTAATAAATATATTTCTTCTTCTGTTTTGCTCCACAATTTTGCAATATATTTATCACTAAATCCCATTTTTTTAGCTTGTTTTAATACTTTTAAATCTAGAATATTTTCTGAAACTTGTTTTTCCATTTTTACAATGTTTTTTATTTTTTGTAAAAAGAATAAATCTATTTTTGTTATATTGTATATTAATCCTAAATCTGTTTTTCTTCTAATTAATTCTGCTATAGCATAAATTCTATCATCTGTGCCATCTTTTATATATTTCATTAAGTCCTCTGTTTCTACTGTGTCAAATTTGCTCATATATATATGACATACTCCTGTTTCTAGTGACCTTACAGCTTTAAGTAAACTTTCTTCTAACGTCCTTCCGAATACTCATTACTTCTCCTGTTGCCTTCATTTGTGTACTTAATTTGTTAGAAGCAAGTACAAATTTGTCAAACGGAAATCTTGCAATTTTAGAAACAACATAATCAAGTGTTGGCTCAAAACTTGCTGGAGTATTAGCTAATTTTATTTCATCTAATCTCATTCCTATTGCAATTTTTGCTGAAACTCTAGCAATTGGATATCCACTTGCTTTAGATGCTAAAGCTGATGAGCGTGATACTCTAGGATTTACTTCTATTAAATAATATTGAAATGAATGCGGATCTAATGCAAATTGAATATTACATCCGCCTTCTATTTTTAAAGCTCTTATTATTTTTAAACTACTATCTCTCAATAAATGATACTCTTTATTAGTTAATGTTTGACTTGGTGCAACTACAATTGAATCTCCTGTATGTATTCCAACTGGGTCTAAGTTTTCCATATTGCATACAGTTATTGCTGTATCATTACTATCTCTTATTACTTCATATTCTATTTCTTTATAACCTTTAATGCTTTTCTCAACTAAAACTTGTCCTACTGGTGAAAGCTTTAATGCATGTTTTATTAATTCTTGCAATTCATTATCATTATCAGCAAAACCACCACCTGTACCACCTAATGTAAATGCTGGTCTTAAAACCACTGGATAACCTATTTTGCTTGCAGCATCTAATCCTTCTTCTATTGAATGTGCTATTATAGATTCTAACACTGGTTCTCCCAATTCTTCACATAGCTCTTTAAATTTTTCTCTATCCTCTGCACGTTCTATTGCTTCTGCTTTTGTTCCTAATAGCTCTACTTGGCATTCTTGTAAAACTCCTTTTTTATATAGTTGCATTGCTATATTTAATCCTGTTTGTCCTCCTATTCCTGGAAGAATTGCATCTGGTCTTTCATATCTTATTATTTTTGCAACATATTCTAATGTTAATGGCTCCATATATACTTTATCTGCAATTGTTACATCTGTCATAATTGTTGCAGGATTCGAATTTACAAGTATTACTTTATATCCTTCTTCTTTTAATGCTAAACATGCCTGTGTTCCTGCATAATCAAATTCTGCTGCTTGTCCGGATTACTATTGGGCCTGAACCTATTACTAATACTGTTTTTATATCTTTTCTTTTTGGCATCTATTTTTCTCCTTTCATCATATTAATAAATTTGTCAAATAAATAACTACTATCTTGTGGTCCTGGTGCACTTTCTGGATGGTATTGAACACTAAATAGCTTATCCTTTTTACATTCTACTCCTTCTATTGTATTATCTAAAATATTTTTATGCGTAGCTTTAAGACCAGTTCCCTGTAAATAATTTTCATCTACTGCATAACTATGATTTTGACTTGTTATTTCTATTTTATCTGTTTGCAAATTTAATACTGGATGATTTCCCCCTCGATGACCAAATTTTAATTTATATGTTTTTGCTCCATATGCTAAACTTATCATTTGATGACCTAAACATATTCCAAACATTGGATATTTTCCTTTTATTTGTTTAATTAATTCTATTACTTCTGTTACATCCTCTGGGTTTCCGGGACCATTTGATAAAAAAACTCCATCTGGTTTTAATTTAACTATTTCTTCAGCTGTTGTATTATATGGTACTACTGTTACATTACATCCTCTTTTATTTAAGTTTCTAATAATGTTTAATTTAATTCCGCAATCAACTGCTACTACATTATATTTTGCATTTGCTGTTCTTGAATACCACTTTTTTTTGCAACTTACCTTTGATACTACATCTTTTGGAATATTAAATTCTTTTAGTTTTTTTATTGCTTGCTCTCTGCTTGTTTTTATATCTGTTATTATTACTTTTCTGCTTCCTTTATTTCTAATACTTCTTGTTAACTTTCTTGTATCTATTCCTGTTATTCCTGGTATATCATTTTCTTCTAAATACTCTGATAAAGTTTTTGTATATCTAAAATTGCTTGGAATATCATTATATTCCCTTACTATTAGTCCTCCAATAGTTGGTTTATTTGTTTCGTAATCATCATCTGTTATTCCATAATTACCTACTAATGGATATGTCATTACTACCATTTGGTATGTATATGATGGGTCTGATACAACCTCTTGATATCCCACCATAGAAGTATTAAATACTATTTCACATATGCTTTCAACATTTGCTCCAAATCCATATCCTAAATACTCTTCTCCATCTTCTAATACTATTTTTTTGTCGAATTCTTTCATTAAACTCTTTCCTCCCATCTATTTTTATAGGTAGCCTAACTTTGTATATATGGAAAAATCTTATACGGGGTTAAGATAAAATCCGATTTTCCCAAATAACAACAAAAAAATAAGGAACTAAGCCCTTATTTTTAAATAAAAATAAATCAATTACTAAAAAAACAATTTTAATAAATATTAAATTTAGTTTTGTTACGTAATCCTTCATTTTTTACCTCTTTTTTTGTTTATATACTTACTAATTTATAACTACATTTTTTACACTTTTAATATTATACAAAAACAAAATTAAAATTGCAATAGTTTTTTAAAAAAGGTTTTCTCTTTTTTACCCCCAAGAGACCAGAGGCCTCGGGAATTTGACACTTTTATAACTTCAAAATTAATACAAGCATTGAGAATGCT
>JAUNSM010000058.1 GCA_030539215.1 Clostridia bacterium | reverse complement strand
ACATTGACGTATTATAAAATAAAATATATTATTTAATTGTTAAAAAGTATAAAAATCAGCCTTAAAGGCTGGTTTTTTATTATGCAAATTAGAAAGGAGAATAAAAATATGCCAAATAATTGTTTGAATAGAGTAACTGCAAGTAAAGAGGTTTTAGATGCTTTATATAATTATAAGAAAAAAGAAGTAACCTATAAAAAACTAATACCGATGCCCAAAAGATTAAATTTAACAGAAGGAAGCATTAAAAATAGTGCAATAACTTATGCTTTCCTACAAAAGAGTGAGAAAGAAAGAATAAGAATTGTCAAAATGTTATGCAACAAAAAATTGAAAGAGACCAAGACTTTATTTCAGAATTTTTTAAAATACCAAGACAACTTTGAAGAACTAAAAAAAATGAATAAAGAATTTAAACCAAAAGATGAAGAAATTGCACTTAAAATAAGAACATTTAAGCAATTAGGTGAAATTTATTTGAAAAATATAGCGGAATATGGATATGCAACATGGTATGAGTGGGCAATAAACAAATGGGGAACGAAATGGGACGCATATGATTCTATAGGTACTCCAGAAAGTGGAGAATTAGAATTCCTTAGTGCATGGAATCCACCTAATGGGATTGTAAAAAAGCTATTTGAAAAATTTCCAGAAGAAAAAATTAATTGGTACTATGAAGAACCAGGAATGGATTTTGCAGGGAATTATATTTCAGATGGTAATGGTAATTATATTGATGTTCCTTGTCCAGTACCTAATTATAATGAAGAGGAAGAGGAAGAATAATGATTGATGTTAAAATTGATTTAGACAAAGTAGTTTTATTAGGGGAAAAGATAAGTTTAGAGGTATCTTATTTTTCAAAATTTGAAACTAAGTGGATGTTAGTAAAAGAAATAGAAAATAAAATATTCTGTTTAAAAAGTAACGAAATGGCTAATCAAAGCACATTGCCTAAGAACATTAAAGATACATATATAGTAATTGATTTAGAAAAAAGAATTAGAGAAAAAATTCGATATATTATAAACAAAGAATTTGAAAAATTGTTTCAGAATAATAATAGAAATTATATATTAGAATATGAAAGTGAAGTGCAAAGAAGTTCAAACGGAAGAAAAATAGGAATTACAAGAAATTATCCTATGCTAAATAAAAGTTATCTATTTGGAAAAAATATTAGAGATGATGAATATAAAACGAGATATATGAACTTAGACATATCGGACATAGATAAAGGAATTATTTATGTTTTAGAAAACAGAACATTGCAGTACAATATATTGCAAGATGCATTTCAATATTCAGATAATACTATTCTAAAAGAATTTTATAATGAAGAAGAATTGAAACAAATTTTAAGTTTTGAACAATACAAGAGAGGATTAACACCACTTGTTTACAATGAAATAGCAAAAATAAATAATTTCATAAAAGACGTAAAAACAGTTACAGTAGAGTTAAAAAACGGAACTGCTTTTAAAACAAATGCAACATTAAATAATATTCTACAAATAAATTCTGATGGAAAGATATATATAGCTAAAACATATTATCAAAAAATAATTAAAGGGACTGATTTCGAGGATCAACAATATTTAGCAGATGAAATCAATAGTATTAAATTTAATAAATTTAAACTTGATATAAATGGACAGAATTTAACAATGTTAAATGAAAATGTGGATGAAATGACAATTAATAAAATTGATAAAAATGAAGAAACAGAAGAAATATTGGAGGAAGAATAATGGGACAATATTATAAAGTAATTAATATAGATAAAAAGGAATTTATGTATCCAGACGGTGGTTTAAAACTAATGGAATGGTCATATAATAAGAATCCACTCATTTTAAATTTAATGAAAAAAATTGCAAACGAATGGAAAGGCGATAGAGTTTTTGTTGTAGGAGATTATGCAGTAAGCGAGGATCGATTATATGAAGATGGTGAAAAAGCATATGACTATGAAAAACTATGCGAGATTGAAAGAGAATTAGATATTTATAATAAAAAAGAAAAAGGATATCCTATTAGTTTATATCATTATGTAGAAGACAACTTTAAGGAAATCAGACTAGAAGATTTAAAAGAAGAATATAAGTATATATACAATCATAACAAGAAGGAATACATAGATTTAAGCCATTGTCCATTAGCATGGTTATATAAAAATAAAAACAAGTATGAAGAAGTTACAATTTCTCCGATTTCACTATTATTAGCTTTAGGAAATGGAATGGGAGGAGGAGACTTTTGCGGAAATAATGAAAAAGTGGTAGGTAAATACATAAATGATGTTGATAAATTAGAAATAACAAAAGAACCATTAGATGTAGAATATCCAGAATTCAGAACAGAGTTCTATGAAGGTGAGTATATACCATACAACCAAATAGAAAATGAAATAAATAGGGAAAAAGAAAAAAGTAAATTAGCAAAAGATATTGTAAATTTTATTTATGATAATGATATTAAGATGTTTAAAGAAAGATATAAAGATAAATCAAATGCATTCTCTAGAACTGAATTTACACTTGGTTATAGACCAAAAGAAAAGATACAAGAAATATCAGAAATAATTGGAAAAAATCAAGATTTAACTATACAATCTAAGGGACATGAATTTATTAGAAAAATAAAGGATTACAATATAGAGGCAATGGTAATAAGTAATAAAAACAAAGTAGATTTACATTCCAAAAATGGAATTAATGAAGATAATTATATTAATTCTATATATAAGGGAATAATTGGCGATTTAAATATAAAGAATGTAGATAGTATAAACACAGAAAATAAAAAAACAGTAATAATATTTGAAACACAAGAAAAATGTAATATAACAACTGAAAATGCAAAAGAAATAGATGATTTTATTAAAAATGCAAAAGAAATTTATAAACAAAGTGAAAATCAAAGATATGCTGTTAAATTTACTGAACTACATGAAAGAATACCAAAAGAAGCAAGAACATCAAACTTATTTTATTATGAGTATAGAGAAAACGAAGGAGAAAAGATAATTGAAAGAAGCGTTTGGGTTGACTATGCTGGTACTTTAGTAACTAATAAGGATATTTTAGATGATAAAGAGTTTATACATTATAAAGAAATATTTAACAATTCAGAGATTTTAATGATGGATGATAGCAATATGAATGAAGAAGTAATTAAGAGTTTAGAAAATAAAGTTGAAGAGTATGAAGAATAATTTTAAAAGGAGTATATAATATGCCAAAAATGAAAGTGATAAAGAAAATATTAATAATATTCATTTCTATATTAACTATATATATAATGAATATAGAAACATTTGCTAGCTCAAATATCAACAAAGATGTAGGAAAATATGAAATAATGAAGAGTGAAGAAAATGAATTTTTAGAATATATAAACGGAATGGCAAATGATAATTTAAAAATAGTAAAAATAGATAAAAAAATATCTGAAAAGAATTATGAATTAAAAGAATATAAAGAAGAAAAATTATTAGAGGATAATACAGTTGAATCAATTAAACAAAGTTTTGAAGAAACAAGAGAATATAAAGATAATAATTTTGAAGGAATTTTAACAATTTATAATATTGACATTGAAACAATAAATAATGGCTATTATGAGAAAATTAATGAAAAAAGAATTCCTTTCACTAATTATTTAGAAAATGACTTAAATAACATAGATAAAAAAATAAAAATTAATAATAAGATTTATTATTTGATAAACGTAATATGGGAATATGAAGACACAAAACAAGTCGATTTAGAACCTATTCCTGTTTCGTATAAAGGAACAAAAATATATCAAACTATAGAGAAATTTAATAATCCTAATACATATAAAGCAACAGTATTATATCGAGGAAGAGTAGAAAGAATCGATACCCTATATGAGTATGAAGTTTCTTTTGAATCCATTGAAAAAGATAAAAGCGTTATACCGATTATATCAGGATTAGGAATTACATTAATGATAGTATTGTTAATTCTTAAAAAAAATATTTATGTATATAGTAAAACCCAAAAGGGATACAAACTAATAAAAAGAACTAATATTAATAATAACAAGTTAAGTGTTGATATTACAAAATGTAAAAGGAAAAGTTATGAAGACATATATGCTATAAAAATAAAAAAAGGAACATTAAAAAAATTAAAAGGCCGAACAATAAGTTTAGTGTTAGGCAAAAAGAAGAAAGATATTGCATTATGGAACAATTACTATGAAATAAAGTTATAGGAGAAAGATAAATTTGAAAAATGCAGAAGTAACTATTCCTACATTGATAACGTTTTTTGATATATATATAAATAACAATGCAAAAAAGGATAAGGACGAAAATATTAAAGAATTTATTAAAAAAATATACAAATTAACAAATGGAATAATAGAAGACCGTTATAGTGAAATAGAGAATAATAAAATTAGAATTGAGTTAGACTGTAAAACACTAAATATTGACATACCAATGAAGTGTAAACAGAAAGAACTTAGAAATAAACTGTTTATTAAATCTAAACAGCTATTAGATGAAATGAGTAAAGAAATAGGGGTAAAAATAGAAGTTAAAGAAGTTGATGTTTCAGAATATCCACAATATTATTTGAACGAAGAACAAATGCACAGATATAATGAATATTTTAGTAATTATGAAGAAATAATAGAGGAAATTTAGTTTCAAAAACAATTCAAAAAAAGTGAATTGACTACTAAAAATCAATATATTATAATTTTAATATCAAAAATTATAAATTTTGCAGACAAAGTTGGAATAATCCAACATTGTCTGTTTTTGTTTTGGAGGTAAGAATGAGAAAAAAAATTTTTTTTATAATAGCATTTATGCTTTTGATATTATCAATTTTAATTCTTGAATATGGTTTGATGAAAAAAGGTCAAATACAAACAAATGAAGAAACGCTACAAAATGAAATACTAGAAGTCATGTCAATAGACGAAAATGATCCTAGAATAATAGGATATTTAACAATTGAGGAGTTGGAGATAGAAAAAGCACCAATAGCAGATGGAACTGATACTGAAACATTAGATAAATATATAGGACATTTTGAAAATACAAGTTATTTAGAAGGAAATGTATGCTTGTGTTCTCATAATAGAGGTAATAAAGCTATATTTTTCCAAAATCTTAAAGACGCAAAAAGACGGAATGAAAATTAAATATATTACAAAACATGAAGAAAAAATATATACAATTAATGAAATAAAAGAGATTGAAGAAACGGATTTAAGTATATTAAATTCAACAAATGATAACAAAATAACACTTATCACATGCATTGCAAATCAAAAAACAAAAAGATTATGTGTGATTGGAATAGGAGAATAGGAGATGAGTTATGAAAAATGTAAAATGATATCAATAAAGCCAAAAAGCAATCAAATATTCATTACAATAGCACCAAATAATGTAATTCCACTAAGTTATGGACGATGTGAATATGCACCAAAAGAGCATTGTTCTCTAGAAGATAAATTAATGTATTTAATGATAAGTATGTTAGATGGAAATATACAAATTTCTCAACTGAATAATTCAACAATACCATTTGAATATGCTCTTATAAAAGTAAGAGAACACTTTAGAGAAAACGATATAAATGAATATGGTAGCAAATATGATAAAATACATAAATTGTATGATGAAGAATTATCTAAATATGTAGATATTAATAATTGGGAAGAATGTAATAAATTTTGTAAAGAAAATAAAGAATTAATTAATAAAATTGAAAGAAAAATAAACAAAGATTTATATAAAAGAGAATTTGAAATATTTAAAAAATCAATATATGAACAAACAAATGACAAGTATTATTTAAAAGATAAATACGGAAGAGTAATAGAATTCGTAAGAGAAACATCAAGAGGGTATAGTTTTAGAACCTATGCAGAGCCTAACAATGATTGTATTATTGATTATAAACTGGCATGTATTAGAAAAGAACAAATGGGTAAAGATTATGAAATTATTAAATATGAAAAAGTGCAAGAAAGTAATCGAAACGAAGTAAAAGAGGAAGATGAATATGAGGAAGATATCTTTTGAAGAGTGGATAGAAAAATTTCTAAAGGAAAACAAAATAAATAAACTAGATACTTTTGAAGTTGAAACTAATGGAAAAAAACATATATTTACAGTAAATAATATTATAGATGTTATTAAAGTAACAAATGAGCAAGAACAAAATGAAATCATAAAAATGTTTGAAAAAATAGTAAATGTAAAAGGTAGTATTAAAGATTATATGATGTGCTTATCTGTAGCATTTATTAATGCATATGAGCAAAGCAATATAGAAGAAAATGAAGAAACTATATAATGTTTTATATAGAAATCTGAGAAAGGAGGACCACTAATATGAATATAAGTGTAAAACAAATGACTTTAACTAACGATAATGAAAATTTTACAAGGGCCTTTGCAACTTTATGTATTGATGAAGTATTTAATATTGAGGGAGTTACTGTGAAAAAGAGCAAAGAAGATAAATTATATGTTCAGTTACCACAAAAGGCGTATAAAGACAAAGAAACAAACGAGAAGAAATATAAAGATGCATGTTATCCAACTACCAAGGAAATAAGAACAGAATTAAATAATATTGTATTAGAAACATATTATCAAAAGTTAGAAGAAAGAGAAAACATAAAAGAAGATAGTCAAAAAAAAAATAAAAAAACTGTAAAAGAAAAAACAAAACAAGAAGAAATAGAACAAGAAAATGAGGAAAGTAGGTAATCAACTATAGGGGTGGACGTTCAATTATTTATACGGTATAATGTAGATAAGAGGAGCTGATAATTATGAAAAAGAAAGTTTTATTAGTGTCTATATTAATTATTACTATTGTAATTATATCAGTAATTATAATAAGTATAAATAAAAAAGAAATTAAACCTACGGTACTATATAATAATGCTATCAGAGAAAATACTCTAATAGATTTAGCTACGAATGAAGAAATACCACAAGATACAAAAGAAAATGCAATAGAGAGTACAAAAGAAAATACAATAGAGATTACAAATGAAGAAACGAGAAAAGAAACACAAAAGAAAAATGAAGCAAAAAATAATGAAAGACCAGAAGATATAAGTAATGAAAAATTGAAAAACGATGAAATCTTAGTTGTTAATGAAAATAAAAGCAATAGTCAAAATAATGAGAAATTAGAAACAGAAACAATAGAAAAACCAAAACAAACAATAGATTTATCAAAATATGACAGGTATGAAAACGGGCTGAACGGTGGATACAAATGTTTTAAAAAGAATACATCGGAAATAACAAAATTAAAGACATTGATAGATAATGCTATTAGTGAATTTGGTTATACTGATGTTAGTTTAGTAGAAAATAATACAATCACAAATACAAGAAGTTTTACAGCAAATAAAACAAATGTAGAAAATTTAACTTATAATAGTGAAGGTTTTAAAATTTATTATTATGCAGAAATAGAATATACTGTTACAGCAGATGGAATAGAAACGGAATTTCAGCCAAGAGCTTATTTAAAGGTAGTAGAAAAATAATTTTTCAAAAATATTTCAAAATGTATTCATTGACAGTTAAAATACAACATGATATAAACTTAATGTGAAAATTTATATTATAAATAGAAACCGAAAAAAATTGGTTTCTATTTATTTTTTTGGAGGTAAAAATGAAATTAAAAAGAAAAAACAAAATTTTAGTTGGAATAATATTACTAATTATTTTAATAAACAATATTATTCCAATATTAAGCATAGCGACATACGAAGTTGGTAACGATGTAACATTAACCAGTATAGGTTCAGTATATCCTTATCATTTAAGATCAAGAGCATATAACGGAAACTATGTTACGACTAGCTTGGCTGGATATTATGATAATGGAACTTTTTATACATCTTATTGCATGAACAAGGAACTTTTGGGTGTAGATAATACAAGAGATGATACTGTAAATTTAATGTATTTACTACAAAATAATACAAATTATAATAAAGTATGGAGAGTTGTTACTGCTGGTTATCCTTATCATACTGCTTCAGAGTTAGGAGTTAGTGATTGGACCCATGCTTATCAGGCTACAAAAATGGCAATATACTGTGTACTAGGACAAAGTAATGTCAATGACTTTTACGGAACAGATACAGAAGGACAACAAATTGCAGATTTAATACAAAGATTGGTTGCAATAGGAGAAAATGGAATACACACTTATAAAACACCTGTAGCAACTGTAGCTAAAATAGGAAGTATAACATTGTCTGGAGAATATTATATTCAGAATTATAGTGTATCAGCAAATGTTCAGATAACAACATTTAATGTTATAAAATCAAATTTTCCAAATGGAACTATAATCACAAATACAAATGGAAACGAAAAAACAACTTTTAATAGTGGGGAAGTTTTTCAAATTAGAATACCTAAAAATTCAGTAGAAACTTCAGATATTAATGGAAGAATAAGAGTAGATGTTACATCAAAATCTTTTCCAGTATTCTATGGAAAGACATATAATCCAGAGTTGCAAAATTATGCAGTAACAGGAGATCCTTTAACTTTAACTAATAGCATAGCAAATTTAGAGTTAAAAGGAAATACAGGCAAAATTGAAATAACAAAGATAGATGAAAAAACTCAAGAACCAATTGCTGATACAACTTTTCAGTTAAGAAAAGCAGATGGAACAATTATTGATACTAAGACTACTGATTCAAATGGTAAAATTGTTTTTAATGAATTATATCAAGGCTCATATTTGTTAAAAGAAATAACTAGCAATGAAAATTATGTATTATCAGCAGAGGACATTAGAGTTAATGCAACTTATAATCAAACAAATAAATTTACTGTTTTAAACAAACATAAAACAGGCAATTTAAAGGTTTATAAAGTAGATAAAGACAACAATCGCATTACTTTGGGAAATGTTGAATTTGATTTGTATTCAAACGAATTTCAAAAAGTTATAGATTCTTATAAAACTAATGTAAATGGAGAAATTTATATAGAAAACATAAGAACAGGTGGATATAAATTAATTGAAAGGAATACTAATCAATGGTACAACCTAGCAGATGAGACAAATATTGAAATTAGATATAATGAAACAACAGAAACTAAGGTAGAGAATGAATTAATTAAGGGACAAGTAAAAATTATTAAAGTAGATAAAGATAACAAACAGATAAAATTAGAAGGTGTAAAATTTAATATTTTAGATAAAAACGATAAAATATTAGAAACAGTAATATCTAATTCCGAAGGAGTAGCTTTTACAAATAAATATGCAATAAGAGATTACGAAAGTCTAAAAGTTCAAGAAATTGAAACATTAAAAAACTATGTATTAAACCAAGACATTCAAACTGTGATATTAACACAAGACCAAATAACTG
>JAUNSM010000105.1 GCA_030539215.1 Clostridia bacterium | reverse complement strand
CTACCAGTTGATGCAGTTGGTATGCTGACCGATAATATTTCTAAATATTTAGAAAATTATATGGTTATGGAAAAAAGAGTAGGTTCCAACATTAATGAAGATGGACTAATGAGTATCGATCATGATTCTTTTACTCTGGATGAAAATACATGTGAAATGGAAGTAGATCTTCATAATGACTATTTTTTAAACATAGTAATTAACATTAAAACAGGAAAGATGAAGATTAAGACAGAACAATTTATAAACTAGAATAAAAGCTCTAGATTGGATCATCTAGAGCTTTTATATGAATTTAGGTAAAAACCAATATCAATAAGCAAAACAGAGCTTAAAAACAAAATTAACAAAGATTTATTTTTCTTTTTTTTATTTTTTCATTAATAAAATAAACCATTATGTATCCTATTATTCCACCACAAACATTTAATACAAAATCATCAATATCTACAGATCTATAATTAAATTCTAATATACTATTGAAAAAATATTGAAACATCTCTATAGAAAAAGAAGAAAAGCAAATACATCCTAAAATACGTATCTTATTTTCAATTCCTAAAGATAGGAAAAATCCAAGTGGAATAAATAACACTATATTTCCAATAATAGAATATAAGAGAGGTTGATATACATGATATTTTATAGCATCAACAAATGATGTGTATATTGTATGAAAAGGAATATAGTTGTTTAAAACCCCTTCATTATTTGATATTATGTCATCTATTAATTCACTTTGGTGCGGAAAAGGAAAAAAACATGTCATTGTTATTATACTTAAAGAGATGAAACATCCAAATAATGATAATGCATTCTTATTTTTTATTTTTCCAGATATTATCATAATAATGAGTATATTAATTAAGATAAAAAATAAAAACCAACCTATAAAACGAGCTCTTAACATTTATTTATATCCATCCTACTTCTTAATATTCTAATGTTCCCGATCCCACAATATATCCCATTGCAGTAGGTTTCCAAAATTCATATTCATATTTTGTACCTTTAGCTGTTTCAAAGCTACAAGTATCCGTTTGATCTACTCCACATTTAATTGTATCGGAATCTAAGTATTCATCATCTCCAAAGAATTTGCTTTTATATTGTTTTATCGTAAAGTACGTATCACTTCCACCATTTGATGTTGTTGTACATGAAAAATGAGCTTTAGTTTGTGTTGCTTTTTGTTTTCCAGATACCGCTAACATATGTTTGAAGTCATATGTAAAACTTTTAGTTGATGCTGCATAAGCTGTTATTGAAGATAAACCTATGGTCGATACTACCATCATTGATAATACACTCTTCTTTAATTTCATAATATACCTCTTATTTTAAAATTTTATTAAATTTTACCATATATTTACTTTTATGTAAATATATTTTATTCTTTATTTATAACGCATATGTAAAAAACACACTACATTCATGTAAAAAATAATAATCATATTACATTTATCCAAATGGTTTTATATGTTAAAGTAAAAATGGTTATAGTAGTTTTGTTTTTTCCTTTAAAATAAATAAAATGATATAACCAAGAGAGTACTTGATTTGAAAATGAATATTGGGCAATCGAAAAGAGGAGATTTCACTTGAAGAAATCTCCTCTTTTCGATATAATAAATTTATTAAAACTAAATAAAAAAGTCCTCTACATTTTTAAAGTGATACCAACACTTTAAAAATGCATGCTTACCAGTAACCAGACAACGTGGTACTAATAAGTTTTGAGAACCCATACAACAATAAATTATATTCGATTTGCTTGTATTTTATCACCTCAAGTGAAAAAGTTCAAGTATTTTGAATATAAAATATATTTACAATATATAACATTATGTATATATATATTGCATAATACATATGGTTTTTCTACTTTTTTTCTTGTCGTGGTTACTGTGTAATCTCGACTTTTTTATTTGCAAAAAATAAAAAAGAAAAGGTGGATTTTATTATGAATAGCAGATTTTTTACAATAGAGACAGAAGCGAGACAACAATTTTATCAAGTTCCAAAAGCATTTATGTGTAAAGATAGCAAATATTTTTCAATGAGTGCAATGGCCAAATTACTATATGGCATTTTGGCAGATAGAAATAGTTTATCGATGAAAAATGGTTGGTTCGATGAAGAAAATAGAATTTACTTTAAATTTAATCAAGAAGAACTATGTGATGTTCTTGGAGTAAAAGATCCAAAAACACTTAGAAAATATCTAAAAGAACTAGAAAAACATGAACTTTTATTTAGAAAAAGAATGGGAGCTATGCTTGTTGATCGTTTATATTTATTGCAAGTAGAAAGCTCTGAAACCCTTATAAATTCAATGATGGGGAAAATTTCCCCATCAAGACAGGGAAATTTTCCCCATCATGATAGGGAAAATTTCCCCCCAAGTTATACTAATATAAATAATACTAACTCTATATCTTCTTCTTCA
>JAUNSM010000104.1 GCA_030539215.1 Clostridia bacterium | reverse complement strand
AATATTTCTAAAGTTAGTAATATCAACAAAGCAAAATATTTGAAAATATTAACTGATATGTTTGAAAATATCCAAGATGAGCAAATTTTATTATTGCTTCAAAAACAAATGGATTTTATTCTATCGTATTATTCAATTGAACTAAATAAACATTTAGGTATAAGAAAGATACTAGCATTAAAGGCTAAGATTCAATGTGTAATATCTTCAGAAAATAAATCATCACTTAGTTCTGAAATACAACTTTTATTTTCTAATAAATATTATGATTGTGAACAAATTCATATAATAAGTAATATTTCTAATTTGAATACAAAAATTAAGGAAGAGAGGTTCAATTTAAATATGTGTAAACTTTTGCTTTTGATTAATTACAATTTCTCATTACCCAACAAACTCAATTACTTTTTTTATCCTCAAATTAAATAGATATGGAAGTTGATAACAAAATAAATGTAATTGTAGTTGATTTTAATTCAAGTTGCATTACAGGAATTAATAGATTTAGTGAAAGTTTGAAATGCTTAAAAAATGAATATTCGGATATAAGAATACATTATTTGGCCTTTGAATCTGAGCGAAATATGAATCGTATAATTTGTAAAAATGGTTCTTATAAAATTAATTTTTATTACCCAAATAGATATTTTATTTCTAAAAAACAAAAAAAAATGTATATGGAGTTTATACTATATGAAATGTCAAAAGTTTTTTGTGGTATGAACAATATTATATGGCATATGAATCATTTGGCATTATCTACAATAGTTTCATATCTCAGAAGTAATTTAGGAGGTAAGTATATACTTCATCTTCATTGTTTACCTTGGAAGTATTTTATAAAGAATCCACAAAAATTTAAAATTTTGTACAATTTGTATGTAAATAATAGATTTGATGAATTTAAAACTGAAGAAAATTCAGTTGTAAATTACCGGGAAGCTGATAAAATTATCTGTCTATCAAGAAGTGCAAATGATTATTTGGTAAATATTCAACAAATAGAACCATCAAAAATAATTAAAATATACAATGGGTTATATATTGATTTAAACTATACCAAAGAAAAAAGAAAAGAACTAACAATCTTATTTGTTGGACGAGTTACTAAAGATAAGGGAATTCTTGACTTCCTTGACGCTATATTAGATATTTATAATAATACTATGTATCGCCCCAAAATTGTAATAGCTGGTTTTTTTGTTATATCAAAAGATTTCCTTGAACAGAAATATAAACAAATAGACATAGAATATCTTGGACAGATATCTTTTGAAGAGCTAAAAGAACTTTATAAAACCTCTACTTTTGGCGTTATACCCTCATTACATGAACAATGCAGCTATGTTGCTATTGAAATGGCTGCTTTTGGGTTACCAATGATAGTTTCTAATGTAGATGCTCTTTCGGAAATGTTTACACATAAAAAAGATGCTCTTCTTAATGAACTAATTATTGAAAATGATGGCGTCGTTAAAGCAAATAAGAAAATTTTCATAAATAATATAATTGAATTGATCGAGGACAAAGAATTAAGGAAAAAATTAAGTGAGAATGCTACAAAATTATACTTTGAAAATTTCACTTTATGCAAAATGAGAGACAAATTAGTAGAAACATATAAAACACTAATTAATTGAAATGAGATGTCAAAATTTAATATCGATTGTTATCCCTGTATATAATGGGGTTGAGTATCTCCATAATACTCTTTTAAGTGCAGTAAGGCAAACATATAATAATATTGAAATAATAATTGTAGATGACGGTTCTGAAGAAGATATAGAGAGTCTTGTTAAATCTTTTGATGATAATAGAATAATGTATTATAGGTTATCTCATAAAAATGCAGATTCAGCCAGAAATTTCGGTATAAACATATCAAAGGGAATGTATATTGCAATGCTTGACAGTGATGACATATGGGAATCCAACCATCTGTGCGATTGCATGGAATTGCTTCTAAAAGAAGGTGCAGATGGGTTATATGGAAGTCTAATTCTTTATAATAAATTCACTAAAGAAAACAAGATATTTTATGTCAGAAGCCCAAAGGAATATGAAAATATGATTGATTATCTTTTGTTGACAGGATATGGAGCACAAACATCTACTCTTTTTATGAAATCGGAAACTGCAAAGGATATTTTATGGGATGAGAATATGACAAATAATGATGATTATGATTTTGTTGTAAGATATTGCAAAAAATATAAAATGATACCTAAAACAACGCCTACAGTAACATACACGTTAAAAAATAGGACAACATGCGATTTTATATCATGCATTTATTTTATAGAAAAGTATAGAGAAGAAATCAAATCGGATATATATTTCTTTTATCATAAAAATATGCTCCAGTTTGCTAAAAGAATTAATGCAAAAGACGAGATTTTAACTCATTATAAAAAAGAAATTTTAAGGTACAAAGAACTTATTTCTTTTAAAGATTATATT
>JAUNSM010000103.1 GCA_030539215.1 Clostridia bacterium | reverse complement strand
TTATTTAAAAGTTCATCTATTGAATTATATACACTTTTTTTTGTTTCATATATAATTGGATATATTACAACCTTATCATCAATCTGTTTAATAACATAATCTAAACTATATAATTTAAATTTTACTTCTTTATTTGTTTCAAATGTTTTTTTTATTTCTTCAATAGTCATAAAAGCATCACCACTACTGATATTATACCATAAATATTTAACTTTTAATTATTTAATAAATTTCAATAATTAAAATAGTTTTTTTAATATTTCATATATAACATTAACAACAATGGAATTACCCGCTTGATGATATAAAGATGTTTCACAACATACCATTTTTGCTTTTTCATAATCTTCATCGTTAAAGCCCATTAATCTCCATGCTTCTTTAGATGTTATTTTTCGTATTCTCATAATTAATCCCCCTCTACTACAATTTTACAATTATCACCAGTATTATTTGCTGTTAATGTTGGAGCATATCCTTTTGGTGAAAAAACTCGAGAAGATTGTGCAAATTTACATTTTTTATCTTTACCACAACAAACACCTTTCAAATATTTTTCTTCATCTATTTCATATACTATATCATCTCTATTTTTTTTATTAAATAAAATTTTATTATTGCATCTTCTGTACTTATTATTTGTTAAAAAATATCTTTCATCAACATTTGTTTCTAAATAATCTTGAAATATTTTTTTGCATCCTATTTTATCTGGAAATTTAAAGTTAGAAGCACCATCTAATATTGCAATTAAAAAATACCTCTTTCTTGTTTGAGGTATTCCATAATCTACTGCATTTAACACTTCATCATATAACTTATATCCTAAATCTATTAAATCTTGTTTAAATAACTCTAAAGTGTCTTTAAA
Organism: Clostridia bacterium; assembly: GCA_030539215.1. GTDB lineage: Bacteria > Bacillota > Clostridia > TANB77 > CAG-508 > CAG-452. Next base: position 1,671 of record JAUNSM010000103.1, on the reverse strand, counting down.
TGCCTTACTAGTTATATTTGCAACATTTTCAAATATGACATATTTTGGTTTTTCTTTTACTTCTCGTAATAGTCTTATCATTTCCCAACCCAAACTCGATCTTGTTGATGATGATAAATCAAATCCTTTCATTTTTCCTGCACATGATATATCTTGGCATGGAAAACCACCTAACCATAAATCACAATATGGTAAATCAATACCTTTTATTTTTGTAATACTACCCAAGTTTAAATTTTCATTAATATCATGAATTGCACAATATGATTTTATTGCATTTTTATCTATTTCCGAAAAAAACTCTATACTAAAATCTTTAATTATCCCTTCTTCTTTTAATCTTTTTAATGCCTTTTCTGGACTTCCTATTCCACTAAAAAAAGTACCAACTTTTATGGTACTTTTATCATTTATATAATTTGTAATAATTTCAACCCCCTTTTTTGTTATTACATATTTATTTCTTCATCCCATAATTCTTTTTCATAGGAATCTAATTTATCAATGTTATTTAAAATAGCATTCTTCAAATAACCATATTTGTTTTCTATTTTATTTCCATCCTCATCATAAAAATTTCTTTTTATTACTTTTGGAATAATATAATGAATAATAATTAATATATCTTTAAATTCTTTTTCTTTTAATAATGTTTCAAATAATTTATCATAATAAATAATTTGAGAATCATTTTTTTCAATATATTTATTTTTAATTAATTCTTTAGTCAAATAATTTAAATCTTCATATTTAAAAAAAGATAAATCTGTTTTATCATCTTTATCTTTTACTTTATTATTATTTATTTGTGTTATGTTTTCCATATCTGGTTTATCCACATACGGATTATCTATACCTGGTTCAATTTTATTAATTTGTGGTTCTTCAAATATTAAATATTCATATTCAAAATAACCTTTAGCCCCCCTTATTTTTTCAATCAATAGATAACTATTATTTTGCAATTCTTTTAATGCTGATCTAATAGCGGTTTTATTCTCTTTACATATAGCACATAAACCTGATAATGAATAATCCCAATCATCTGGTAAACTGAGCATGTATGATAATAGACCTTTAGCTTTTAAACTTAAATTTCTATCTCTTAAATGAATATTACTCATAACTGTAAAATTTTTGTTTTTTTCTATTCTAAATTTAGGCATTTTTCCCCCTTAAAAAAAAGCGCTAATTAATAGCACTTAATTTCATTATTTACTTCTATATTGTAGTGATATTTATATTTTCTTCTATTTCTAATTTTTGTAGCAAAAACATATCCTATTCTTCTTTCTTTTTGATAATGATTATAATTTGCATTATTACATAATCTTTCACATATATATTCTATTCGCCAATCTTCTAAATCAAAATATCCTTGAATCTCATTTGTTCTGAAATATAAGTTGGATGGATATTTATCATAATTAAATTCGTTAATTGCCATATCATAATATATATATAAACATCCACCTTCTTTAACTGTACTCATAAGTTTTCTAACTTTCTTTTTTAAAGATATATTTTTGTATTTTGGTAAATGAAGTGAATCTTCAATATAAACAAAATCAAATTTTTTAATTTCTTTATTTTCATAAAAATTCATTTCTTTTATTGTGATAAAATCATTTAATAAATAATCATTAATTCTTTTTCTTAAACCTTGACAAA
>JAUNSM010000057.1 GCA_030539215.1 Clostridia bacterium | reverse complement strand
TGGACAATGTGGAGCAAGCTGCGAATGCTGTCAAAGAAATTATGGATGATGATATTGTAATAGAAGATACTGAAATCTTTGATAATGATTTAGCAACAGATAATATAATGAATGAAGAAGACATTATAGATGAGTAGAAAATATGTGGTGAGTGAACTTCGTTCTACCTCAAAATGATTGGTATAACCTAATTTTTGGGCGACCACAGGTCGCCCCTACAAATAAATTTAATTAAATAAAACAATATAAAAATAAAATTGAATTTTCAAGATGGAATTGTTCTAGCAATGTATATTTGATTTTAAAGATATTGTAGTGGGCGCTATTTACAGCGATCAGTAATCAAATTAATAATGAAGAATGAATAATTAATAATGTAAAATTCTTCGAATGTTGAAGGGGGAAAAAACCTTTATGGAAAACAAAGAAATAAAAGATGAATTAAATATATTCAACAAATTAAAAGTTGGTATAGCTTCAGATGAAAAAATAAGAGAATGGTCAAAAGGAGAAGTAAAAAAACCAGAGACTATTAATTATAGAACACTAAAACCAGAAAAAGATGGACTATTTTGCGAAAAGATATTTGGACCAACAAAAGACTGGGAATGTCATTGTGGAAAATATAAAAGAGTAAGATATAAAGGAATAATATGTGATAGATGCCGGAGTAGAAGTTACAAAATCAAAAGTAAGACGTGAAAGAATGGGACATATAGAGCTTGCGGCACCAGTTGCACATATATGGTATTTTAAAGGAATTCCAAGTAGAGTAGCATTAACATTAGATATTTCTCCAAGGAGTTTAGAAAAAGTTATATATTTTGCATCATATATAGTACTTGATAAAGGAACATCTGAACTTACAAAAAAGCAAGTATTAACAGAAAAAGAATATAGAGAAGCAGAAGAAAAATACGGAAAAAATTCTTTTGTTGCAAAAATGGGAGCAGAAGCAATAAAAATTTTATTACAAGAAGTAGATTTAGACAAATTATCTGCAAAATTGAAAAAAGAAATAGAAAAAGCAAGTGATCAAAAAAAGGTAAAATTAGTTAAAAGACTAGATACCATAGAAAGTTTTAGATTATCTGGTAATAAACCAGAATGGATGATAATGAGTGTTGTGCCAGTAATACCACCAGAAATAAGACCAATGGTACAATTAGATGGTGGAAGATTTGCAACATCTGATTTAAATGATTTATATAGAAGAGTAATAAATAGAAATAACAGATTAAAAAGACTATTAGAATTAGGAGCACCAGAAATAATTGTAAGAAACGAAAAAAGAATGTTACAAGAATCGGTAGATGCATTAATAGATAATGGTAGACGTGGAAGACCAGTAACAGGTGCAGGAAATAGACCTTTAAAATCATTATCAGATATGTTAAAAGGAAAACAAGGACGTTTTAGACAAAATCTTCTTGGAAAACGTGTGGATTATTCTGGACGTTCAGTTATAGTAGTGGGACCAGAGCTTAAAATTTATCAATGTGGTCTTCCAAAGGAAATGGCAATAGAATTATTTAAGCCATTTGTAATGCGTGAATTAGTAGGAAGAGGATTAGCACATAATATAAAAAATGCAAAAAGAATGGTAGAAAGATTAAGACCAGAAGTATGGGATATACTAGAAGAAGTAATTGCAGACCATCCAGTTATGCTAAACCGTGCTCCAACATTACATAGATTAGGTATTCAAGCATTTGAGCCAGTATTAGTAGAAGGAAGAGCAATAAAACTTCATCCATTAGTATGTACAGCATTTAATGCTGACTTTGATGGAGACCAAATGGCAGTGCATGTTCCATTATCACCTGAAGCACAAGCAGAAGCAAGATATTTAATGTTATCAGTAAATAATCTTTTAAAACCACAAGACCGGTAAGCCAGTTACAGTACCTACACAAGATATGATATTGGGTAGTTATTATTTAACAATGCAAATAGATGGTGAAAAAGGCGAGGGTATGTATTTTAAAGATATAGACGAAGCTTTACTTGCCTATCAAAATGAAGATGTAGGATTACATGCAAAAGTTAAAGTTAGATTAACAAAAGAAATAAATGGAGAAGAAAAGACTAAAGCAATAACAACAACAGTAGGAAGACTTATATATAATGAACAAATTCCACAAGATTTAGGCTTTGTAGATAGAAAAGATCCTGAAAAAGAGTTTGATTTAGAAATAGACTTCCCAGTTATGAAAAAGAATTTAGGAACGATAATTGCTAAATGTATAGATAAACATGGATTAAATAGGTCAGCAGAATTATTAGATTATATTAAAACATTAGGATTCAAATATTCTACAAAAGGTGCTATAACAGTGTCAGTTCATGATGTTGCGGTACCAGAAGCTAAAAAGAAGATATTAGCAGATAGTGAAAAACAAGTAGAAGAAATAGGAAAGCAATATAAAAGAGGATTAATTACTGAAGCTGAAAGATATTCTTCTATTATAAAAGTATGGGAAAAAGCAACAAATGATGTTACAGATGCAATGAAAGATAATTTTGATGATTTAAATCCAATATACATGATGGCTCAAAGCCGGAGCAAGAGGTAATATGAATCAATTACGTCAAATTGCTGGTATGCGTGGACTTATGGCAAATACTTCAGGTAAAGCAGTTGAAATACCAATTAAATCTTGCTTTAGAGAAGGATTAGATGTTTTAGAATATTTTATATCTTCACATGGTGCTAGAAAAGGTTTGGCAGATACAGCTTTAAGAACGGCAGATTCTGGATATTTAACAAGAAGATTAGTAGACGTATCTCAAGATATAATAGTAAGAGACCATGATTGTGGTACAACACAAGGAATAGAAGTAGAAGATATAAAAGATGGAAATCAATTAATAGAAAAATTACATGAAAGATTAGTTGGTAGATATGCACTTAATGATATATTAAATCCAGAAACTAAAAAATTAATTGTAGATACAGACACATTAATAACTGCAGATATAGCAGATAAAATAATTGAAGCAGGAATAACAAAAGTAGAAGTTCGTTCAGTATTAGGCTGCAAAACAAAACATGGAGTATGTGCTAAATGTTATGGTATGGGACTAGCAACTAGAAAAGAAGTAAATATAGGAGAAGCAGTTGGTATAATTGCGGCACAGTCAATAGGTGAGCCTGGAACCCAGCTTACAATGAGAACTTTCCATACAGGTGGTGTTGCAGGTGGAGATATTACACAAGGTTTACCTAGAGTTGAAGAATTATTTGAGGCTAGAAAACCAAAGGGATTAGCAGTTATTTCTGAAATAGATGGAGAAGTTAAAATAGAAGAAGTTAAGAAAAGAAAAGAAGTTACAATAACAAGTAAAGAAGATTCAAAAACATATGCAATTAGTTTTGGTTCAAAATTAAAAGTAAAAAATGGTGATAAAATAAAAGCAGGGGATTCAATAACAGAAGGTTCAATAAATCCAAACGAAATACTTGCAATAAAAGGACCAGAGGGAGTATATAATTATTTAACATCAGAAGTACAAAAGGTTTATAGAAACCAAGGTGTTGACATAAATGATAAACATATTGAAGTAATAGGAAGACAAATGCTTAGAAAAATAAGAGTAGAAGATAATGGAGATACTTCAATGTTTGCAGGTGCATTAGTAGACATAAATGAATTTAATGAGGAAAATGAAAAAATTATAGAACAAGGTAAAAAGCCTGCAACAGGAACAAGAACATTACTTGGAATAACAAAAGCTTCACTTGCTACAGAAAGCTTTTTATCAGCAGCTTCATTCCAAGAAACAACAAGAGTATTAACAGAAGCTGCAATAAAAGGAAAAGTAGATTCATTAATAGGATTAAAAGAAAATGTAATAATAGGTAAACTAATTCCAGCAGGAACAGGTATGAAGGTATATAGAAATACAAAAATAAACACAGAAAATCAAGAAGAGCAAACTTAAAAGAATTTTAGGACTGACTTTAAAATTTTAGATTTTAAAGTCAGTCCTATTGACAATCTATAAAAACATAAATTATAATAAGTTTAAATTGGTAGCAAGCTGTTAGCAATAGTTCATATAAAGTAACAAATTAAGCAATTACAAAAAAATCAAATGTAATAATTAAATTAGGGGGCTTATCATGGAGGATATTAAAATTTTTGCTTGTAATTCAGCAGAAAAATTTACAAAAGAAATATGTGAGAATTTAGGAATAGAATTAGGAAAAAAAGATTCGTTTAAATTTGCAAATGATAATACATTTGTGCAATTAAAAGAAACTGTAAGAGAAAAAGATGTATATATAGTGCAAACAACTCAGCCACCAGTAAATGAAAGAATGATGGAATTACTAATAACAATTGAAGCAGCAAAAAGAGCAGGAGCAAAAAGAATAACGGCAGTTTTGCCATATTTTATTTATTCAAGGTCTGATAAAAAAGATCAATCAAGAGTTCCAGTAACAGCAAAGTTAATGGCAACAATATTAGAAGCAGCTGGAGTAAACCATGTATTAACATGCGACTTACATAATCCTGCGATTCAAGCATATTTTAATATAATATGTGATAGAGTAACAGCAAAACATTTATTAGCAAAATATTTTAAAGAAAAAAAATTAAAAAATATAGTAGTAGTAGCAACAGATGCAGGAAGTTCAAAAAAAGCATATAAATATTCAAAATTTTTTGAATGTCCATTAGCATTAATAGATAAAAGAAGAGAATCAAACAATGATAATGCTGTTGCAACAAATATAATAGGAGATATAAAAGGAAGAACAGCGATAATATTTGATGATGAAATTAGCACTGCAGGAACATTAGTAGAAGCGGCACAAATATTAAAAGACCATGGAGCAAAAGAAATTTATGCAGGAGCTACACATGGAGTTTTAGTAGGGCCAGCAATTGAAAGAATAGAAAAATCTGCAATAAAAGAATTAGTAGTAACAAATACAATTCCAATAGAGCCAGAAAAAATGATAGATAAAATTAAAATAGTGTCAATAGCACCATTATTTGCAGAAGCAATAAAAAGACTAAATGAAGCAAAACCATTAGGAGACTTATTTGAATATGACAAATAATCTTGACATATAATAGAATGTAGGCTATAATAAATATAGCTTAAGCAAAAATGTTAGACATTGAGCTATAAAAAAGACTAGGAGTGGTATTCCTAGTCTTTTTCCTTTTTAGTCTTCATCGAATTTATTTAATATTAAATAAACTATGTATAAAGCTAAAAGTTGTATAATGTTAGACATATATTACTAACCTCCTTCCCGCTACTAAGCAAGTAGGCATATTTAGTATAAAATAGCAAAAAACAAATGTCAATATTTTCCAAAAAACAAAACAAATGAAATTTCGTTGACAATTATGAAATTTTGCGATATAATAGTAAAAGTTTAAAAATCCCGAATTATGGCATGGTTAGCTAATTGTGAGGGGAGGGAAATCAATGTCAGAGATAAAAGTAAATAATGGAAATATAGAAGACGCATTAAAAAGATTTAAGAGGCAATGCGTTAGGAATGGTGTGTTACAAGAGGTTAGAAAAAGAGAACATTATGAAAAACCTAGTGTAAAAAGAAAGAAAAAGTCGGAGGCAGCTAGAAAAAGAAAATTTTAAGCACAAGTTAGAGGTGAGAAGTTAAATATTAAAACTTTCACCTTTTTGTTTTAAAAACACCTATTAGGAATAAACTATTGTTGATTTGAACATAATAATAATCTAAAAAAAGTTGGAGGTAAAACAATGTCATATAATATAAAAGAAATAAAACAAGGAATAAAATTACATTGCATAGATACAAATAAATTTAAAACAAATTTATTAGCAGTGTTTATAACATTACCATTAAATAGAGAAGGTATAACTTTTGATAGTATGATACCTGCAGTTTTAAAAAGAGGAACAGCAAATTTGAAAACTCAAGAAGAAATATCAAAAAAATTAGAAAATATGTATGGGACAAGTTTTGATTGCGGTATAGAAAAAATTGGGGACAATCATGTTATAAAATTTTATTTAGAAGCATTAAACGATAATTTTATACCAGAAAACAATAATAAAAATATAATCAAATCTAGCATAAATTTATTATTAGACATAATATTAAATCCATTAACAGAAAATAATTATTTTAAAAAAGAATATGTACAAGCAGAAAAAAATAATATAAAATTATTAATAGAATCAAAAATTGACAATAAAGACCAATATGCATTAAATAGATGTATAGAAGAAATGTATAAAAACAAACCATATGGATTATATAAATATGGATATGTAGAGGATTTAGAAAATATTAACTCTAAAAATTTATATGAATATTACACAAAATTAATAAACGAAAGCAAAATTGATATATTTATTTCAGGAGAATTAAATAATAAAGATATTATAGAATTGGTTAGCCAAAATGAAAATATCAAAAAAATTAAAGAAAGAAAACCAAACTATATTATAAATAACGAACAAACTGAACAAAAAGAAGAGATATCAAAAGAAAATATAATAGAAGAAAAACTAGATGTTGCTCAGGGGAAATTAATAATAGGTTTAGATGTAAAAGTAAATGATTATAATTCAAAATTCCCTGTATCATTATATAATGTAATTTTAGGGGAAAGTGCAACCTCTAAATTATTCCAGAATGTTAGAGAAAAAGCAAGTTTAGCATATACTGCAAGAAGTAACTATGTAAGACAAAAAAACAACATATATATAAGATGTGGAATAGAAGTAAAAAATTTTGAAAAAGCAGTGAAAATTATAAAAGAGCAACTTTTGGAAATGAGTGAAGGAAAATTGACACAAGAAGATTTAATAAATAGCAAAAAATATATGGTTTCTGGGTTGCAATCAGTAGAAGATGAACAAGATTCAGAAATAACATATTATATTGGACAAGAGTTATCTGGAAAACTTACAACATTTAATGAATATATTGAAGAAATAAATAAAGTAACTTTAGAAGATGTAAAAAATGTTGCAAATAAAATTAATATAAATACAATATATTTTTTAAAAAATTAATCTGTTTTAGAAAGGAGAATTTAATGCAAGTTATAGAGAATTTAAACATCAAAGAAAAATTATACACAGAAAAACTAGACAATGGGTTAACAATTATGATAATTCCAAAAACAGGGATTAAAAAAAAGTATGTAATGTGGGCAACACAATATGGTTCAATAAATAACAAATTTATAATACCAGGAGAAGAAGAAATTACAACAGTTCCAGATGGAGTTGCTCATTTTTTAGAACATAAAATGTTTGAACAACAAAATGGTACAAACAGTTTAGATGTATTAACGGCATTAGGAGTTAATGCAAATGCATATACAACAACAAATTACACAACATACTTATTTGAAGCAACAGACAACTTTTATAAGGCATTAGATGAATTAATGGATTATGTGCAAAACCCATATTTTACAGACGAGAATGTAGAAAAAGAAAAAGGGATAATCTCACAAGAAATAAACATGTATGATGATTATCCAGAATGGGCAGTATATATGAATGCTATGAAAAGCATGTATAAAAACAACCCTGTAAAAATTGATATAGCAGGTTCAGTAGAGTCAATATCAAAAATAAACAAAGATATTTTATATAAATGCTATAATACATTTTATAACCCTTCAAACATGGTAATGTGTTTTTCTCGGAGATTTTGAGCCAGAAGAAATAATACAAGAAGTAAAACAAAGATTAGTAGAAAAACCAAAACAAAGTGAAATAAAAAGAATATTTGATGAAGAGCCAAACCAAATTGTAGAAAAAAGAATAGAAACAACAATGGAGGTTAGTATGCCTTTATTTGTAATAGCAATAAAAGATAGCATTTTGAGCAAAGATGAAGATATAATAAAAAAACATATAGCAATTGAAATATTATTAAATATAATTATTGGGAAAAGTTCTAAACTATATAAGCAATTATATGAACAAGAGTTATTAACATCAGAACCATATTTAGAATATGAATTTACAAAAAACTATGCGCATATTTCAATAACAGGTCAATCAAAAAATCCAGATGAAGTTTTAAACAGATTTATGGAGGAAGTAGAAAATTTAAAAGAACAAGGAATCAAATCAGAAGATTTTAATAGAATAAAAAACATGCTATATGGAACAAATGTAAAAGAATTTAACAATGTTTCAGATATAGCAAAAATGTTTGTATCAGATTATTTTAAAGGAATTAATAGTTTAGATTATATAGAAAATTATAAACAAATAACTAAAGAATATACTTATCAAATTTTAAAAGAAGTATTTTTAGAAGAAAAAGCAGTATTATCAATAGTAAAAGGAAAAAGCAATGAATAAAATATCATTTCCAGGGTTAAATTTAAAATTTGAAATATCTCCAATAGCATTTTCAGTAAATAATATAGATATTTACTGGTATGCTATTTTCATGGTGTTTGCTTTTATTGTAGCATTAATAATATTTAAAATAAATAATCGGCAAATTTAATATTAAATTTGCTGATATTTTAGATTTAAGCATATATCTTATTCCAATTTCAATTTTATCTGCAAGACTATATTATGTATTATTTAATATAAAACAATATATTTTAGCACCTGTGCAAATATTAAACTTTAGGAATGGAGGACTTGCAATATATGGAGGGATAATAGGAGGAGCTATTACTTGTTACATATTTTGCAAAAAAAGAAAAATTAACATATTAGATTTAACAGATTATATAGTGCCATGTTTAGCCTTACGGGCAATCAATAGGAAGATGGGGTAATTTTACAAACCAAGAAGCATATGGAAAAGCAACAACTTTGCCATGGAGAATGCAAATATATGAAGCAGGGCAATGCATACAAGTACATCCTACTTTTTTATATGAAGCATTAGTAACATTAACAATATTTATAATATTAATAATTATGTTGAAAAAACGAAAATTTAAAGGAGAATTAACTTTAATATATTTAACGATTTATTCATTTGCAAGAATGTTTATAGAAGGTTTAAGAACAGATAGTTTAATGTTAGGACAAATAAGAATCTCTCAAATTTTGTCATTAATAATATTTATAACATGTATTTGTATATATATAGTAAAATATAAAACAAAAAAATGCGATGTAAAAGACTAAATATATAAAGGACTATAGCATACAATTTACATAATGTTTTTTGTCGTTTTTTTAAAATTTTTGAAAAATACAAAAATAAAACAAAAGAAAAAACAAACACTTGTTATAAAAAAAGGAAAAATGACATGCGAAAGTTGCCTTAAAAACAGCATTTATGCTGTTTTTTATTGACGTAAATGTAAAAATATGGTATTTTATTAATATACAAAAGAAAAATTCGGATAAAAAGGAGAGGATAGTCTATGATAGATGAAGAAATCCTAAAATTAAGGCAAAAATTGAATGAAAGTATAACTAATGAGAAGAATTATGAAAAAACATATAAGTTAAGTGTAGAATTAGATAATTTAATAACACAATATTATAGCAAAAAATTAAAAATAAGAATAAGTAAAAGAGTTTGCAAAAAATAATTAGAGATATTTTGTATTTCTATGTTTTTTTATAAAAAGTATTTACAAACTTTAAATTTTTATGCTAGAATACAAATAGAATGAAAAATAGCAAATTATTGAAAAATATATAAAAATATGTTATAATATAAATTATTAGGAGGAAATATTAATGAAAAAATGTAAAAAAATAATATTAATATTACTTTTAATAATATTAATATTGTTAATTTTAAATAAAACAGTATTAGCAGAAATTATAGACCCAAATGAATATAAGCCAAAAGATTTAGACACTAGAGATGCATCAAGAATTGCAAATATGACAGGAAGCATATTAGCTACAATACGAAACATAGGAGTAATTTCATCAGTTATAGTATTATCAGTAATTGGATTAAAATATATGTTAGGTTCATTAGAAGAAAGAGCAGAATATAAAGAACATATGATTCCATATATTATTGGCTGTTTGTTATTAGCTAGTGCTACAACAATACCAAGTTTAGTATATAATATGTTAAACTAAAAGGGAGGTAAAAGTATTATGCCTACAAAAAAGTTAGTATTAATTATATCAATAATTTTATTATTAATAAATATAATA
>JAUNSM010000056.1 GCA_030539215.1 Clostridia bacterium | reverse complement strand
ACATTGTAAAAATTTTTTATAAAAGTGTATCATTTAATATTGCAATTTATAATGATTTTCCGATATAAAAAAAATAATTGACAATATTAAAAAAAAAATGTATAATTAAAATAATTTAATAAACGTTGATGGGACAAAGTAAAATAGTGATTGCTAAAAGAGAAAATTGGTCATAGGCTGAAAACCAATTAAGTAAATATATTTGAAAAACTACCTCAGAGTTTTAAAAAGTAATTTTAATTAAGTAAAAAATAGGATGGAACCGTGCAAAAAAGCACTCCTATTGATAATTTTTATCAATAGGAGTGCTTTTATATAAATAGACAACAACAAAAGAGCAACTTTGTGCTTTGTTTAAATTAAAGGAGGAATGTTTATGTTAAAAATAACATTAAAAGATGGCTCAATATTAGAAATGGAAGAAGAAATTTCAATATTAGATGCTGCAAAAAAAATTAGTGAAGGACTTGCTAGAAACACATTAGCTGGAGAGATAAATGAAGAAGTAAAAGATTTAAGAACAATAATTAAAGAAAATTGCAAATTAAATATATTAACTTTTAATGAACAAAATGGTAAAAAAGCTTATTGGCATACAACATCACATATTATGGCACAAGCAATAAAAAGATTATATCCAGAAATAAAATTAGCAATTGGTCCATCAATAGAAAATGGATTTTATTATGATTTTGATACAGATAAACCTTTTACGCCAGAAATGTTAGATGAAATTGAAAAAGAAATGAAAAAAATAGTAAAAGAAGATTTACCAATTGAAAGATTTGAATTGCCAAGAGAAGAAGCTTTAAAATTAATGCAAAATGAACCATATAAACAAGAATTAATAAATGATTTACCAAAAGGAGAAAAAATATCTTTTTACAAGCAAGGAGAATTTACAGACCTTTGTGCGGGGCCACATTTGACAAGCACAGGAAAAGTAAAATCAATAAAGTTATTATCATCATCAGGTGCATATTGGCGTGGAAATGAAAAAAATAAAATGCTTCAAAGAATTTATGGAATTTCTTTTCCAAAAGCAAGTGAGTTAGATGAATATTTAAACATGTTAGAAGAAGCTAAAAGAAGAGATCATAATAAATTAGGAAGAGAATTAGAGCTATTTACATCAATAGATATGATAGGACAAGGATTACCAATATTATTGCCAAAAGGAGCAAGAGTAATACAGTTATTACAGAGATTAGTAGAAGATGAGGAGCAGAAAAGAGGATATTTATTAACAAAAACTCCTTTTTTTGCAAAATCAGATTTTTATAAATTATCTGGACATTGGGATCATTATAGAGAAGGAATGTTTATAATGGGAGACGAAGAAAAAGATAAAGAAGTTTTTGCATTAAGACCAATGACATGTCCATTTCAGTTTATGGCATATAAAAATAGGCAAAGAAGTTATAGAGATTTACCATTGAGATATAACGAAACATCTACATTGTTTAGAAATGAAGATTCAGGGGAAATGCATGGATTAATAAGAGTAAGACAATTTACAATTTCTGAAGGACATTTAGCTGTAAGATTAGATCAGTTAAAAGAAGAAGTAGCAGAATGTGTAAATTTAGCAAATTACTTTTTAGATTTATTAGGATTGAAAGAGGATGTATCATATAGATTTTCTAAATGGGATCCAAATAACAGAGAAAAATATTTGGGTACAGAAAAAGAATGGGATGATGCACAAACTGCTTTAAAAATAATATTAGACGATTTAAAAATAGAATATACAGAGGCAGAAGGAGAAGCAGCCTTTTATGGACCAAAACTAGACATACAATGCAAAAATGTTTGGGGAAAAGAAGATACAATAATAACAGTACAAATAGATTTTCAATTAGCTCATAGATTTGAAATGACATATATTGATAAAGACGGAAATAAAATGTATCCAGTTGTAATTCATAGAACATCTATGGGATGTTATGAAAGAACACTTGCATTATTAATTGAAAAATTTGCAGGTGCATTTCCAACATGGTTAGCTCCAATTCAAGTAAAAATATTATCTATAGCTGATTCACATATTGACTATGCATATAAAATAAAAAAACAATTAGAAGGTGAAAATATACGTGTAGAAGTAGATGACAGAAATGAAAAGATTGGTTATAAAATTAGAGAAGCACAACTTCAAAAAATACCATATATGCTAATAATAGGTAATAAAGAAGTTGAAACAAATACAATAGGTGTTCGTTCAAGAAAAGACGGAGATATAGGAACAATGAATTATAACGAGTTTGTTGGAAAAATTAAATATGAAGAAAAAAATTATATAAAGTAATATAGGAGTATAGATGGAAACAAAAACAAGAGAAAATGAAGTAATAGAATTTTTACAGAGTAATACAAAAACACATTTTTTGCAATCTCCAGAATGGGCAAAAATAAAAGAACAATGGAAAAATGAGTTTATTGTTGTTAGAAACTCAAATAATCAAATAACAGGAACTATGAGCATTTTAATAAGAAAAACGCCAATTTTTAATATGAGTATTATGTATGCACCAAGAGGTTTTGTTTGTGATATTAATGATAAACAAACATTAGAAAAATTAACTAATGAGGTTAAAAAGGTTGCAAAAAGAAATAAGGCATTTATTTTTAGAATGGATCCAGATGTATCAAATGATAATGAAGATTTTAAGAAAATATTAAAAGAATTAGGTTATAAATTAAAAAAGAATATAAAAAATATAGATGATGTAATACAACCTAAATACGTAATTAGACTTGATTTACAAAACAAAACTGAAGAAGAATTATTGCAATCTTTTCATAACAAAACAAGATATAATATAAAATTAGCAACAAAAAAAGGAGTAACAATTAGAGAAGGAACAAAAGCAGATTTAAGTATTTTTTATGATATTATGAAAAAAACAGGAACAAGAGATAACTTTTTCATAAGAGACATTTCATATTTTGAAAAAATATATGATGCAATGTATCCTAAATATACAAAACTCTTAATAGCAGAGTATAACAATATACCGATTGCTGCAACTATGCCAATTTTATATGGAAATAAAGTGTGGTATTTATATGGAGGCAGTTCAAATGAATATAGAAATTTAATGCCAAATTATTTAATACAATGGAAAATGATACAATGGGCATTACAAAACAATTGCACGGTCTATGATTTTAGGGGAGTATCTGGATTTAAAGATATTAATTCGCCACAATATGGAGTATATCGTTTTAAAAAAGGCTTTAATGGTGAATTGATTGAATTTATAGATGAACCATACATTGTATTTAATCCAGTTATTAATTGGATATGGAACATAGCTGTACCTTGTTATAAACAACTTTTACATATAAAAAACAAAATTTTTCATTTATCTTAATAAAGTAAACCAAGATTCTATTATCCTAGCAGACATATTAACAAAATTAAGTTTTTTAACTTCTTCTTTTGCAACAATATTAACTTTTGAGATGATTTTATCATCTATAGAATACGTTACTTCACCAAGTTTTTGTCCTTTTGATATAGGGGCAGAAACTTGATTGTTTAATTGTACATTAGAAATTATATTATTAGCTGTACCTTTTTTTATTAAACAACCACTATCTTCTTCAAAGATTGCATCAACAGTTGAATAAATTCCTTTATCTATATTTAATGTTTTTACGATATCATCTTTTTTAGAACAATCTATGTATTGAAAATTACTAAAACCATAATCTAATAATTTTTTAGCTTCTTCAAAACGTATATTAGAAGTTTCACCTTTCATAATAACAGAAATTAAAGATAAGTTATCACGAGTTGCAGTGGCAGATAAATTAAAAAGAGCAGTAGAGGTTGAACCAGTTTTAAGACCAGTTGTACCTTGATAATTTCGTATTAACTTATTAGTGTTTACAAGTTCTGATTCACCATTTCTTAATGTATCCATCCATGTAGTTGTATATTCTATAATTTTAGGATGTTTTGTTATTAATTCACGTGACATTAAAGCAATATCATAACTAGAAGTTAAATGACCATCTTCATCAAGACCATGACAATTTTTAAAACAAGTATCATTCATTCCTAATTCTTTTGCTTTATTATTCATTTGTTCAACAAACAATTCATGACTTCCACAAATATACTCAGACATTGCCATAGAGCAATCATTAGCAGAAACTATACAAATAGCTTTTAACATTTCATGAACAGTAAGAGTTTCTGTTGAGTCAAGCCATATTTGAGAGCCACCCATGCTATTTGCTTTTTCAGAACAAGATACTTTGTCTTCTAAAGTAATTGTACCATTATCAAGAGCCTCCATAATTAATAAAAGAGTCATTACTTTAGTTACACTAGCAGGTCTTAATTGCTCATGAGAGTTATACTCATAAAGGATATTTCCAGTTTTTTGCTCCATTAATATTGCAGAGCCAGAGGTAATTTCTAAAAAATTACCAGAGCTTTCATCATTAAAGTTTGGTGTAATTGATGTATCTAAAGAAGAATTATTTGACCATACATTAATACTGGTTTCATTAAAACCAAAAGAAGATACAGGAAAAATAAAGGATAAAATAAGCAAAAGTAAAACAATAAATATTAATAATTTAAATTTTTTAACCAACATAATAGCCCCCATTCTGATATTAATAAATATTATGCAATTAAGACACTGTTTAGAATTATAATTTAACAATTTTAATATCAACAGAATCAGAAGTATTAGAAGCATATATTTTAACAGAATAATCATTATCATTTCTAAACTTAAAATCAACACTTCCATATGATACCGCAGCATCTTTCCCAGTTTCAACATAATCAACCTTTCTACTATGTGCATGTCTTTCTATTATGGTAAGATTTGGAGTATTTAATACTACATTATACAAAGTACTACTTATTTGACAGTTTCCTCCTCCATAACCTTTTACAATATTTCCATCACTATCGAAAATATCAGCTTTTTGATAACCCTCATCAGCTGTTGCTTTTCCAACAGTATTACAAAAAGAAAAAGTATCACCGAGGTTGTACAATAGCACCATTTAACTTAGAACAAGTTAATGTGATATTATGTTGTCTTCCAGATTCCTTAATAAATATTTTTGTAGAAAAAGAAGCAATATCAACTTCTGGAGAAGGCTCTGGCTCTTCATCAATAGTTGTAGTTCTAGAAGCAGTATAATTATATGACATGCTTTCATTTTCAGCATTTCCGAATGTCATTATTACTACTACAACCAACTAAACAAATGGATAAAATAAAAATTATAGTTAAAAATTTCTTCATATGAACCTCCATAAAAATTTATTCGTATATCAAACAAAAAAACATATAAAAATAGTATGTTATTGGATAATGGTTTTTAATAATTAAAGTAGGCAAATAAAAACAGGCTGTAAATTTTTGTGATTTAAAAATATACAATCTGTCTCTAAAATTTAAAAACCACTATCTAGTAACAATAGTATAACCAAAAGTGATTTAAAATATTGACAAAGCTCTAAAATATAGTATAATATATAATATAATTTATTTTTTAGGAGAAAAACATGTTAGCAAAAATATGGAAAAAAATCGGACTAATAATTTTAATAATTGTTTGCTTATGGAATATTGTTTTTAAATTAATAAACAAAATTTCATTTGATGGAGCAATTAATGATGCAAAAATAAAATTACAAACACTTCAAAACAAAGAAAAAAAATAAATTTGCAAAATTAAGAAAAATGTGTTACAATAAAAAAAGTTGTTTTTCTAAATATTATAAATTTTTAGAAAACTAATACGCTTTAAAATGTTATTAAAAAATTGTAAAAATAAGGAAGAGGTGAAATAGCATAATGAAAAAAGAAATACAACCAAAATATAATACAACAACAATTACTTGTGCATGTGGTAATGTTTTTGAAGTAGGTTCTACAAAATCAGAATTAAAAGTTGATGTATGTTCAAAATGCCATCCATATTGGACAGGTAATTTAAGAAAAGATACAACAGGTGGAAGAGCTGATAAATTCAAGAAAAAATATGGAATTAGTTAAAAAAAGGCTTGGAAGCCTTTTTTTTATAATTATTCTTGATATATAATAAATAATAATATATAATTACAAAAAAAGTGACAAGGAGTTTAGCATGGACAAAGAAAAAAGAAAAATTTTTTCAATTTTAAAAAAATTTTTTGAAGAAAAGGGATATGAAACAGATAATATAGATGAATTAGAAGAATTAGAAAGTAAAAAACAAAAGAGAAAATTACATAGTGTAGAAAAAATATCAAATTTAAAAGAAATGCTTAATAATACAAAAGAAAAGTTTGGAGACAAACCATTTGTAAAATATAAAACAAATGAAAATGGAATAATTAATGCAATTACATATAAAGAATTTATAGATGATATAAATTCTTTAGGAACTCAGCTTATAAACATAGGCCTAAAAAACAAAAAAATAGCAGTAATAGGTGAAAATAGATATGAATGGGCAATGTCTTATTTAGCAATATGTTGTGGAACTGGTGTTGTAGTACCACTAGACAAATCATTACCAGCTAATGAAATAGAAAGTTTAATTATTCGTTCTGGAGTAGAAGCAATTTTTTATTCAAGTAAATATAATCAAATAATGGAAGATATAAAACAGAGAAGAACATCTGATTTAAGATATTATATATCTATGGATTTAGAATCTAGAGAAAATGGAATATATTCTCAAAAAGAATTTATAAAAAAAGGAAAAGAACTAATAAAACAAGGAAATAAAAAATTTTTAAAAGCAAAGATAAATACAGAAGAAATGAACTTTATGTTATTTACATCAGGAACAACAGCAATGTCTAAAGCTGTGATGCTATCACATAAAAATATTTGTGCAAATTTAATGGATATAGGCTCTGTTTTAAAAATAGATGAATCTGACGTGTTGTTATCATTTTTACCACTACATCATACATTTGAATGTACAGTAGGATTTTTATATGCTGTGTATAAAGGAACAGCAATTGCATATTGTGAAGGAATAAGACATATAGCACAAAACATAAAAGAATACCAAGTAACAGCTATGATTTCTGTTCCTGCATTGTATGAAAACATGTATAAAAATGTGCTGAAATCAATAGAAAAAAAAGGAAAATTACCAGAAGTAGAAAAAATTATGAAATTAACAGGTATGTTATCAAGAGTAGGGTTAGATATTAGAAAAAGAATGTTTAAAGAAATACATGATGCACTAGGTGGAAAGTTACGATTAATGGTAAATGGAGCTGCAGCATTAGATGCAGAAGTAGAAAAGGGATTTGGTGATTTAGGATTTAAGATTATTCAAGGATATGGATTAACAGAAACATCACCAGTAATAGCTGCAGGAACCGATTTTGAATCAAAAATTGGCTCAGTTGGAAAAATATTTCCTAATGTGAAAGTTAAAATTATTGAAAAAGATGAAGATGGAGTTGGAGAAATTTGGGTAAAAGGTCCAAGCGTAATGATTGGATATTACCAAAATGAAGAAGCAAATAAAGAAATTTTTGAAAAAGGGTGGTTAAAAACAGGTGATTTAGGCTGTATAGACAAAAAAGGATTTTTATTTTTAAGAGGTAGAAAAAAAAGTGTAATAGTATTAAAAAATGGTAAAAATGTATATCCTGAAGAAATAGAGAATGTAACAAACAGAATAGAAGGAATAAAAGAATCTTTTATATATGGTAAGCCAGAAGATGATAATGAGAATTATTTGAAATTATGTGTTAAAATAGTATATGATAAAGAATTAATGAATGAAATATACAAAATAAAAACAGAAGAAGAAATAAAATCAGTATTATGGAAAAAAATAAAAGAAATAAACAAAACAATGCCACCATACAAATATATAAAAGAATTAATAATAACTGAAGAACCACTTATAAAAACAACAACTTTAAAAATTAAAAGATATGAAGAATTAAAAAAAATACAAAAAAATAAAGTGTAAACAGTCCTGTAATATTTCTGCAACAAAGCTGTAACAAAAATGTAATAAAATAAATGAATAAAATTTTAAAAATACTATTGTAGTTTTTTAAAAAAACCTGTATAATTATATCAGTTTATAAAAGTAACCAATACAAAGGAGGGGAGTTTACATTGCTTTTTTTTCATAGACCAGGCATAGTAAACGTAAAAATGATAATTACGGAAGAAAAAATTTTATCGAATATTGATAAAGTGCAAAAAATGATTAATCCTAACAATAAAAAACAAATAATACAACTAGAAGAGGATGCATATTTTAAAGATTTGATAGATTCGATAAAAACATATTTAATAGAATATCCAAAAAAGAAAAACTTTCCATATAGTGTATATAAAACAGCATATGAATTAGTTGAATTTGCTACAAATCAATTTGAAGAAAACACAAAACAAATAGAAAAATTAATAAGACAAAGAGAAAGTAATATAATAAAAGCAAATGAATTAAAAAAAGTATTTGGGGCAATTCAGGCTAAAGACAAAGAGTGGAAAACATTAGTAAAACAAATAAGCAACGTTATTTCAGAAGATGTAATAGAAGCTTTAACAATAATAGGAAAATGTAAGACTAAAAAACCAGCAAATTATGATGATGCTGTAAAGCTAATAAATGCTAGAATTTCAAATTTAGAAAGTAATTTACATATTGAAATAGATATGGAAAGAATAGAAGACAGGTCAAAAGCTTTAAGTTATATAGGAATTGAAGTTGCAGAAGCACTAAAAGGAATACCTACACCAGTTGAGGTTTCAGAAGGTACTAAAGAAGAGGCAAAACAAAATACAATTATAGAGGATAAATATATAGAACAAACTACATTTGAGATTAAACCATCATTGTGGCAAAGAATTAAAAATAGCAAACTAATCAGAGCAATATCATATATAACAAGGATAAAAGTAAGATTAGATGTGCCAGCACTTCCAGAAGGTAGAGAAGAAAAATAACAAACTCAAAATATGGACGGAAGTTATTTCCGTCCTATTAAATTATCCAAAAACAGGAGAATTATGAAATGAGTAAATATGATGAACAATATTTAGATTTAGTAGAAAAAATATTATCAAAAGGATATTATAATCAAAACAGAACGGGAATTGCAACATATAAATTACCACATCAAATATTACAGTTTGATTTGGTTGAAGAATTTCCTATACTAACTACAAAATACGTAGCATATAAAGCGGCAATAAAAGAATTATTATGGATATTTCAAAAACAGTCAAATAAAATAAGCGATTTACATGAACAAAATGTGCACATTTGGGATGAATGGCAAATGCAAGATGGAACAATAGGAACAGCATATGGTTGGGTAGTAAAAGAATTTAATCAAGTGGATAAACTAATAAATCAATTAAAAACAAATCCACAAGATAGAAGAATGGTAATTAATTTATGGCAAATACCATATTTAGATACAGGAGCATTATACCCTTGTGTATTTAATAGCTGTTGGGATGTAACAGATGAAAAATTAAATTGTATGCTTACAATAAGGTCAAACGATATACCTCTTGGACATCCATTTAATGTAACACAATATGCTGTTTTTATACATTTATTAGCACAAGTAACAAATTTAAAACCAGGATTACTTACAGTATGCATAAGTAATGCACATATATATGAAAACCAAATAGAAGGAATGAAAGAACAACTATCCAGAAGAGATAAAGCATATCCAGCTCCAAAACTTTGGATAAATCCAAAAGTAAAAAATTTTTATGATTTTAAACCAGAAGATATAGAATTAATAGATTATAAGCATTTAGGAAAAATAAAAATGGATGTAGCAGTATAAAAATAGGAGATATATATGTTAACAATAATAGTTGCAATAGCAAATAATAATGTAATTGGAAAAGACAATAAATTAGTATGGTATCTACCAGAAGACTTAAAAAGATTTAGAAATATTACAATGGGGCATAAAATAATAATGGGGAGAAAAACTTTTGAGTCCTTAGGAAAAATATTACCAAATAGAAAACATATAGTTTTATGTCATGATTCAAAGTTGGATTTGAATCACGAAAATATAGAGATAGCTAACAATATTGAAACATTAGAAAAATATATAACTTGTGATGAAGAATGTTTTGTGATAGGAGGAGCAAGTATTTACAAGCTATTAATGCCATATGTAAAGAAAATGTATGTAACAAAAATATATGAAGATTTTGCTGGAGATTCATATTTTCCAGAAATAAAAAAAGAAGAATGGAAAGAAATATCTAAAGAAAAAGGGATAAAAGACGAAAAAAACCCATATAATTACGAATATATTACATATATTAAAAAAATTTACAAATGGTAAAATTAAATAATACACCCTTAAGATAAAAAGTGACAC
>JAUNSM010000055.1 GCA_030539215.1 Clostridia bacterium | reverse complement strand
CTGGACTTGTAGAAGAATATATAATAAAATTAGAAACAAGAATAAAAGAATTGTTAAAAACAGATGTAATTGATGAAACAAGATTAGCACAAGAAATAGTAATTTATTCTGATAAATGTTCTATTGAAGAAGAGATAACTAGAATTAAAAGTCATATATCACAATTTCTA
The DNA here is from genome assembly GCA_030539215.1 of Clostridia bacterium. Lineage (GTDB taxonomy): Bacteria > Bacillota > Clostridia > TANB77 > CAG-508 > CAG-452. The sequence goes on along the minus strand of JAUNSM010000055.1, from coordinate 10,259 downwards.
AATTTAACAAATGAAAATATGTCAAATGGGAAAAAATTAGATTTTTTAACACAAGAAATGAATAGAGAAATAAATACAATAGGAGCAAAAGCAAATAATTTAGAAATAACTAAATTAGTAGTAGATGTGAAAACAGAGTTAGAAAATATAAGAGAGCAAGTACAAAATATTGAATAAATTTTATATGACAAATAATTTACATAAGAAGGAGATGAAAAAATGCAATTAATTAATATAGGGTTTGGAAATATTGTTTCTGCAAATAGAGTTATAACAGTAGTAAGTCCAGAATCTGCACCAATAAAAAGATTGGTACAAGAAGCTAAAGATAGTAAAATAGCAGTTGATGCAACATGTGGAAGAAGGACAAGAGCAGTTATAATAATGGATTCAGGGCATGTTATATTATCTGCTGTGCAACCTGAGACTGTTGCTTCAAGATTAGATAAAGATATAAATAAAGAAGATGTAGAATAGTAAAACAATTTAAAACAATATAGAAGGAGATTGATAAATATGATAATTAAACCTACTGTTACAGATTTATTAAAAATATTTAATAATAGATTTGAATTAGTAATAGTTACAGCAAAAAGAGCTAGACAAATAGCTGCAGGAGATATTCCACTTACAAAAGTAAAAGAAGAATCTTGTGTTACTCTTGCTGCAAATGAAATTTCAGAAGGAAAGGTGGTAAAATGTTAGTACTATTATCTGGTGTATCTGGGGCAGGAAAAGATACAATAAAAAAAGAATTATTAAAAAGAATGAGAAATATTACTACAATACCATCATATACAGATAGATTACCAAGATCAGATGAAGAGAGAGGAAAAATTTATAATTTTATAACAACACAAGAATTTGAGCAAAAAATTAAAGAAAATGAGTTTTATGAATATTCTGTTCATCATGAACATTATTATGGAACTTCAAAACAAATATTAAATGACAACATAAAAAAAGGAAAAATAATAATTAAAGATATAGAAGTAAATGGAACAGAAAACTTATTAAAACTATTGAAAGACAATATAAAAATAGTAACAATATTTTTAAGAGTGCCAAAAGACGAGTTAAGAAGACGATTAGAACATAGAATAGAAAAAAGTAGTATTAAAGAAATAGAACTAAGATTAAATAGATTTGATTATGAGGAGTCTAAAATAGGAATATACGATTATGTAATAAAAAATGATAATTTAGAAAAAACAGTTCAAATAATAATGACTATAATAGAAAATGAATACAAGCTAAAATAAAATTACAGGAGGTATAAAAGAAAAGGTGGAAAAAAAGAAAAAAGAAAAAAAGTACTTAATGATAGTTTTAGTAAGTATAATATTAATTTGTATAATGGTTTGCATTGGAAAATTTATTTACAATAAAATGAATTCAGACAAAGATATATTAGGTGAAATGGAAATAGATAAAAGCCAAATTACAAATGAAAAGCCTGAACGAATATTACAATTAGAAGAATTACAAAAAGAAAATCAGGATATAATAGCATATTTACAAATAGAAGGAACAAACATAAGTTATCCAGTAGTACAAACTGATAACAACGATTTTTATATGAAGCATGATTACAAAAAAGAATATAGCTCAGATGGTTCATTATTTTTAGATAAAGATTATGACTGGACAATACCAAGCTCAAATCTTTTAATATATGGGCATAATAATAAAAATGGGAAAATGTTTGCAGAATTGATGAATTATAAAGAAGAAAAATTTTATCAAGAGCATCCTAAGATAATATTTACAACAAATTCAGAAGATAAGGAATATGAAATTATTGCAGTGTTCTTATCTAGAGTATATTATAAATCAGAAAAAAATGTGTTTAGATATTATTATTTTATAAATGCACAAACAGAAGAAGAATACAATGATTATATAGAAAATAGTAAAAAAGCTTCATTATATGATACAGGAAAATCTGCAGAATATGGAGAACAATTAATAACATTATCTACTTGCTCATATCATACAGAAGATGGAAGGTTAGCAGTTGTTGCAAAAAAAATTAAATAAAACATATAAAAAGTAATAGAATTAAAAAAATATAAATGGATATATATCCATTTATATTTTTTAATTCTAACATATTTATCTTACTATTAAATTACTAAAAGATTACAAACATATTACATTAGCTACTTTTATTGACTTTTCCTATTAGGTAAAATATAATAAAAGTGAGTAAAATCATATAAAGGATAGAAAAATGAGAAATAAAAAAAGCAAAAGAAAAAGTAATTTAACAATAAAATTAATATATATATTATTTTCATTAGTCATAGTTATTAATATTACCCTTGCTAGATATCAAACAACTATTGTTGAAACTACTTCTGCTACAGCAGCAAATTGGCTGTTTAAGTTAGCAATTGATGACCAAATTCTTTCACAAAATTTTCAAATTAATTTACAAAACACAATAGATAATAGTAATAATAATGTTATTAATTCTGGAGTAATTGCTCCAAGTTCAACAGGTAATTTTACATTAAATATCGATTGTACAGAATGTGAAGTAGGTGTATTGTATAGTATAGAACTGTCAGATCCAAACAAAACTATTCCAAATGGGTTGAAATTTTACAGCTCGTCTACATATGAAGCAGATACAGAAATAACCTTAAATTCACCATATGAAGAAACTCTTGATTTAAACCAAACATCACAAATACGAGAAGAAACCATTTATTGGAAATGGAACACAGGAGACGAACAAAATATAAATATAAATGATACACTGAAAAATGATGAAACAATTGGCTTAAATATAAAAGTTACAGGAACACAATTGTTAAACAATTTAAATACAGATGAAAAATACTTTGATATTTCTGCATCAGGAAAAGTTACAATAAATCTAGAGGAAGTAAATAATTTTAAAGATGAAGTTACAACATTAAATATTCCGGCTATAATAAGAGGAGTACCAGTAACTGAAATTTGTCCAATGGCATTTGCAAATTTTACATCTTTAAATAGTGTTAGCATAAATTCAGAAAGAATTTTAATTGGACAAGGAGCATTTAGCGGTTGCTCAAACATATCAACAGTGACTATATTATCATCAAATATAACAATAGGAGATAATGTATTTGATGGTTGTGAAAATTTAAGAAGAATACATTTTGGAGGAGATATTACAAGTGTAGGTAAATGGGCATTTAAAGATTGCAAACAATTACAAAGTATTAATCTTCCAAATACTGTTACAACAATAGGAGAGTCAGCATTTTATAATTGTACATCTTTAGATACAATAACTATTCCAGAAAATATAAATACAATTGATAAATGGACATTCTGGAATTGCTCAGAATTAAATAATATTATAATACCAAATAATGTTATAAACATACAAGAAGGAGCATTTGCAAAATGTATTGCTTTATCAACAATCACAATAGGAACAGGAGTACAAACAATAGGTGATTCTGCATTTTATGATTGTTTAGCATTAGAAGAAATAACTATACCAAATAATGTTTTAACAATAGAAGATTATGCATTTCAAGAATGTATAAATCTAACAACAGCAACAATTGAAAATACAAATGCAACAGTTTCAGAAAAAGCGTTTTTTGGTTGTACAAATTTAGAAAATTAAAAAGGAATGAAATTTAATATGAAAAAAATGATATTAAAAGTGAAAAATAAAAAAAGATTTGTAACTGTACTATCAATAGCAATAATATTAATAGTATTAATATTACTTGCACAAAATAAAAACACATTAATGCATAAAGTATTACATAAAATATTAAATATGGGCGAAGAAGAGGGAATTACAGTTACATATGCAGATACAACAAGACAAAAATTTAATTTTAATTATGACTGGATTTTTTCTAAAGGAGAGGGCAAAAATAATGCAAGTTCGAATTTAAGAGAAGAAGAAATATTAGTAATACCAAATGATTCAAATGTTTTACCATATCAATCTACATATAGTATTAGTGAAAATAATATAGGAAGAAATAATGAACTATGGGAAGAAGTAAGCCTTCCACATACATATAATGATGTAGACACATTTGATACTTTTACAGAAACTGGATATAACGGAGATAGAAGTACATATTCAGGTACAGCATGGTATAAAAAAGAGTTTTATATTCCTTTAGAATATCAAGGAAAGGAAATATATATAGAATTTGAAGCAGCAAGGCAAGCAGCAAAAGTATATTTAAATGGGACTTTATTAGAGGGGACATATGAAAATGGATTTATACCATTTGGTTATAATTTAACACAATATATTAATTATGGTGCGAATAATACAATAACAGTAATGGTAGATAATAGTTATCCTTATTATATGGAAGGAACAAGGGATAAAGTATCTTGGCATGATTCACATTGGCATCCAAACTATGGAGGATTATATAGGAATAGCTATTTATATGTAATAGATCCTTTACATTTAACATTGCCATTATATAGTTTTATGCAGACAGAAGGTACATATATATATACATCAAACGAAACTTCTACAACAGCAGATATTAATATAGAAGCACAAGTTGAAAATAATTATAATACAGATAAAACTGTAAAATTAGTTTCTTATGTAAAAAACATGAATGGAACAGCATTGTTAGAAATATCTAGCTCAAATACAACATTAACAGCAGGTGAGAAAAAAACAATAGCAATATCAGATACCTTAACAAATGCAATTAGATGGTCTACAAATTATCCATATTTATATACAGTAGAATGCAAACTTATATTAGAAGAAAATAACACAGAAACAGTAATAGATAATAATTCTACTCAAATAGGAATAAGAACATTTAGATTTACAAATGATAACGGATTTTTTCTAAATGAAAATTATGAAAAATTACAAGGCTGGGGACAAAAACCTACAAATGAATGGGCAGGATTAGGAGCAGCTTATCCAGATTGGATGCAAGATTCTGTAATAAAACTAATGAAGGAAGCAGGTTCAAACTTTATAAGGTGGGGACATTGTTCAGGTTCTCCAACACAAGTATCAGCAGCAGATAAATATGGTTTAATTACAATGCAACCACGGAGTGGATGGAGAAGGAGAAACAGCAAATGGTGTTTATACATCAAATACATATAACTTAAGAACAGATTCATTTAGAGATATGATAATTTATTATAGAAATAATCCATCAATTTTGATTTGGGAGATAGGTAATCAAATTGTTCCAACAAATGTTTCACAAACTATAATTGGATATATTCAACAATATGATCATGGAAATAGAACATACACAACTGCAAATGAAACTGGAGATTATAGCTATAACAGCACAGAAACAAAAACAAATGTTGGTTCTTATCAATCAACTAGTAATGGAGCAGACAATGTAAGAATGGCGGCAATAAGACAAGGAACAGATACTGCTATGGTACCATATGTAGATATAGGTATTACAACTGAAGGTAAAACAGGAATGAATAATCAAAGGTTAGGATATAAGCCAGAAGTAGAGGGTGAATATAACAGGTTAGAAGCTCGTAGAGGAGTTTGGGACATATATACAAAAGGTTATTCAAACTTTAAAAATGAAGTATATTTATCAAGTAATACAGCATATGAAAATGTATCTTCTGAGAATTTTGCAGTATATCAAATTACTTCATATACAAATATGATAGATAAATCATCACATTGTGGTGGAGGAAATTGGATTTTTTCAGATTCGGTAAGTCATGGAAGAGTAAAATCAGAAGTTTCAAGAGCTAGTGGAGAGGTAGATGCAGTAATGTTGCCAAAAGAGTCATACTGGGTAACAAAAACTATTTTTTCAGATACAGAAAGTGCACACATAATAGGACATTGGAATTATCCGACAGGTACAATAAAAGATGTTTATGTAGCTGCAAATTGTAAAAATGCAACACAAGCAGTATTAAAAGTTACAGATTTAAATGGAAGAGAAACTATATATACAGGAACAAAAAGTAAAAAATATTTATGGACTTTTTTAGATGTTGTTTATCAAGAAGGAACTATTACAGTAGAAGTAAAAAATGAACAAGGAACAACATTAGTATCAGACTCAATTAGTTCACATGGAGAACCAGCATCATTAAGGATAACTCCAATAATAAGTCCTAATGGACTTTTAGCAAATGGTTCAGATGTATTATTGTTAGATGTAGAAATATTAGACAGTAATGGAAATAGATGTAAAACTTTTAATGGGGAAGTAGAGGAAAACAACTCAGGAGGGACTGGAATATACACATATTTTACAGTGAATAATCAAACAAATACACAAATGGAGGATAACTATTGTACTTGGAGGGGTGGTTATAATTCAGGAATACAATATTCTATAAATAAGAAGAATTTATATTTAGAAGCAGGAATAACTAGGGTAGCATTAAGAACAACAATGCAACCCGGACCAATAACAGTTACAGCAACTACAACATTGGCAGATGGTACAGCTTTATCAGATACTTGTACAGTAACTTCAACATCTGTAAATAATATAAATGGATATAGTGAAATGTTAAATGCAAGATTACAATATAGTATATTACAGTTAAATCCAACCACAATAGGAACAGGAGAAATTCCAACAGAAGAAGATAATACTCAAACAATAACATTTAATTCAGCCTTAGTTGAAAATATATCTTATACTTCAAATTCAACTTCAGAATGGAGATTAGAAGAAGTTCTTGAAAATGGGGCTACAATATATTGTGATGATACAACAACTTTTAATAGTATTCCATATAAATATATAAATGCAGAATATTTAAAATTGCCAAGTGCGGATAATGGAGCATTAGCACTTGATTTAATTAATTTCGTAGCTAGCAAAAACATAGATATCTTGGTATTTAGAGATGAAACTGTAGAAAAACCTACTTGGCTAGCAAATTATACAATAACAAACGATATTGTTACAGCAAGTAATGGACAAATATATAGAGTATATAAAAAGAGTGTTACAGCAGGAACAGGTGTTACAATCGGAGGAAATAGTAATACTGAGCAAACTGGTGCAGCTGGAGCTATGAATATAATAGCTTTTAAAGAAACAATAAAAGTACAAAATGAGGTATTCTTTAATGAAGAATTTGAGGATTCTATAGGAGCAACATCTTATTCTGGCTGGACACAAATAAAGGGTCAAGATACGGATATACTTTTAGAAAGATTAGAATTAGAAACTGCAATACATTTTTTAGATAATTCAACTGCATCTGGTGAAGTTAATGGAAAATTTGCACAAATTTTTAAAAAATTTGCTTCTCAATCTGAAAAATTAAAATTAAGTTATTATATATATATATCAAATAGAGATACATCAATAACCAATAGATATATAAGATTATTGCTTCATAATGGACCAGGATTAGCAAATTCAACATTAAAAGATAATTTTCTTATGGAGGTATATATAGATGAAAAAACAAAGCTTATTTATAGAACATTAGCGGATACTGACATGAATCATCCAATAGCGACAAATATAGCTACAGATCAATGGCATTTATATGAATTTGAAGTAGATATAAAAAACAATACTTTTACTACAAAAATAGATAATAATCCTATTAATGGAACTTTTGGACTATATGGGGGACTTTGTACATTTGCCAATTATGTTGTAATAGGAAGTGGAGCAAATGCAACTAATGACTTTTTTGTCTCTAATGTATCAATAGATCCAATTGCAAGTGATGCTATAACAGGAATTGAAGTAAATGGAACAGAAATACCAGAATTTAATGTGCTTACAAAAGATTATTTGGTAAAAACAAACTCAAGTATAGATTTGCATGTTGATGTAAAAAAAAGGGATGAAAATGTAACAAGTGTAGTTACATATAGTGAAGATAATAATAAAGCTGATATCGTAGTTGTAGATAATACAAATAATACTACATTAACTTATACAATATATTGTAATAGTACATATATAACTAAAACAGAATTAAAAAGTATGATTAGTTATGCAAATGGATTAGATGGAGATTTTTATACACAAGCTACTTGGAATAGTTTAGTATCAGAAATAAACACAGCACAAGAAATAGTAGATTCAGAAGATGTAAATCAAAATGATGTACAAAGTGAACTTAATGTATTAAAACTTAAAATTAAATCATTATCAATAGATAGAAATGCAATTAGAAACAAATATTTTAACTGACAATTGTTACAGAATTGTTACAATAAAATTACAAAGATATTAAATAATATGAAATATTAAATAAATTGTTGATTTATAAAAAATCAAATGGTAGAATAAAAAATGTAATCAATTTAATAATAAAAAGTAGGTAAAAATATGAAAAAAACAGAAAAAATAAAAAATATAATATGTATAATATTAATTATAGCAATTCTACCAATACTATTTGTTAATTTATTTATTGTTATAGATAGTTTTATACATCCAGATGAGATTCCTAGCTTTGTAGGTTATAAACCATTTGTAGTATTATCTGGTTCAATGGAAACAGAAATATATACAGGAGATTTAGCAATAGTAAAAGTAATAGATACAAATCAGTTAAAAGAAAATGACATTATAGCATATAAATCTGGCGACTTTGTAGTTGTACATAGAATAATAAAAAAAGTTAATGAAAATGGAACAACTAAATTTGTAACAAAAGGCGATAATAACAATACAGAAGATGACGAAATGATTACATTAGATAAAATAGAAGGAAAATATTTATTTAAAATATCTAAATTAGGAAATTTTGTTATGTTTTTACAAACACCAATAGGACTATTAATTTCTATAAGTATACCAGTATTAATAATAGTAATTGCACAAATTTCAAGAAACAGACAATATAAAAAAGAATTAGAACAATTACAGAAAACAAAATGATTTTAAATTTAAATTAGTGTAAACCACTAATTTGATAAATATAAAACTTAAGATAAATGGGGGTGAAAAACAAATGAAGAAAAGAAGTACAGTCACATTATTAGCAGTATTATTATTAATAACAGTAATAGTTGCAAGTATAGTAGCAGGTACATATGCTAGATATGCAAACACAGTAACAGCAACAGCAGCTAATTGGAGTTTTACTGCAGGTTTAAATACTCCACAAGTTACATCACTTAATTTATATGATACAATAACTGATGTAGCAACAACATATCCAAATTTAACAGAAGATACAATAGCACCAGGAACATCTGGAAGCTTTACAGTTAATTTAGATGGAACAGGAAGTGAAGTTGGTATTAAATATACTATAGGTATTACTTTACCATCAGGAGAAGGTGTACCAACTGGTTTAACATTTTTAGTAGATGGACAAGCTGTCTCAGCAACAGGTTATGAAGGTTATATTTCATTAGCAGATTTAACTGATGAAGATACTTCTAAAGGCAAAGTAACAAAAACAGTTACATGGGCATGGGCAATAGGTGATGATGCAGCAGCAACTACAGGTGTTGATAATGGTTTTGATGAATTTACTGGTACAATTAATGTATCAATTAGAGGAGAACAACATATAGGAACAATAACAACAACTTAATAAAATTACAATAATAAAATGAGGGATTTAAATAGCCCTCATTAAAGGATATAGACATAATATCTTTTAATGAAGGCTATTTATTAATTATAAGTATAATAACTTTCTAATACAAAGGAATGAAATTTATGAAAACAGAAAAGAGGAAAGTAAATTATTTAAATACGAAAATTAGCAAAACAAAAATTTTTGATAAAAAAGATAAGAAAGAAGAAATAAAAAAAATTTTATTAATAATTTTAGTATTATTAATGTTTTTGTTTTCAATTATTTCTTATTTTTTAGGTTATATACTAGGAAAAATAGATGTAGTTCCATTTTTTGAAAAAATTGCAGATGGCACAGAAAATAAGACAGATGATACAGTACAAAATAATACAATAATAAATAATAACTATAATTCACAAAATAAAAACAATTTACAAAATACAAATAATTCCAATAAGAATGAGAATACTAAGCAAGATGATATACAAAATAATAAACAAGTTAATAAAGTAATAGATACAATAAAAATTACTGAAGATGATATTGAATGGAATGTTGAAAAAAAACTAAATGTTTTTTCAAATCCGCAATATTATTATAAATCTATAATTGTACCAACTACAGAAAATTATTATCAATTTATGGTGGAAAATTCAACAGATACTCCAATAAAATATAATATTGTAGTATTACAATAGATGTGAAACAAAAATAATAGAAAAGAAGTGATTCGA
>JAUNSM010000054.1 GCA_030539215.1 Clostridia bacterium | reverse complement strand
AACCTTGAGCAGAAAGCTTCGAAACTAAAAAAATTAAGAACAAGAGTTTAAAAAATAGTTTACAAAACTTTATCTATATATTTTTCAGTGTGTTAAATAGAAGTGAAAAGTCAAAACCTTGAGGAAAGCTTCTGAGATTAAAAAAGTTAAGAAATGATAAAAAATTCAAGAAATTACTTGAAAAAAGTAAAGAGGTATAGTATAATACCAAAAGTGATAGGAAAGACTATCAATAACAAGTTAGTTAAGGTGGAAGAAAAAAGAAATACAGACAAAAGCGAAGAACTAATATTCAATTTCTAAATTCTAACATCTAAAAAATATTTTTCTGGTGATAATGACGATAAGGAAACACCTGTACCCATCCCGAACACAGAAGTTAAGCTTATCAGTGCCAAAAATACTTGTGGGTTACCCTGCTGGGAAGATAGGTCATTGCCAGATTTTATATATTCCCCAATAGCTCAGTTGGTAGAGCGCTCGGCTGTTAACCGATAGGTCGTTGGTTCAAGTCCAACTTGGGGAGCCATCAGAAAGAGTAAGAGAAACAAGATGTTGCTAAAATAATTTTTTTATTGTATTATTTATATGATGTACATAATTAAACCAAAAAGATTAAAAAAAGGAGATAAAGTTGCAGTAGTTAGTTTATCTTGGGGAGGATTAGGAGAGGATAAATTAATACATAAATATGAAATAGCTAAAGAAAGATTAAAAAAAGAATTTGAACTTGAACTTGTTGCAATGCCAAATGCTTTAAAAGGTAGCAAATTTGTATATGAACATCCAGAATTAAGAGCAAAAGATTGGATGGATGCTTTTAAAGATAAAACTATAAAAGCGATTTTTTCTTCTATTGGTGGAGATGATACAATTCGTTTATTACCATATATTGATTATGATGTAATTAAAAATAATCCTAAAATATTTACTGGATTTTCAGATACAACAGCAAATCATTTTATGATGTATAAAGCTGGTGTTACTTCTTTTTATGGACCTTGTATTTTATGCGATTTTTCTCAATATGTTTCTATGTATGATTATACTGTGGATGCGATGAAAAATATCTTGTTTGATGCAAATCCAAAATTCGAAATTAAAAAATGTAATTATTGGACGAACGAACATATAGAATGGTGTGAAGAAAATGTTGAAAAGGAAAAGAAAAAATTAGAAGATAATAAAGAATATGAAATTTTACAAGGAACTGGTAAGGTTAAAGGGCAACTATTAGGTGGTTGTATCGAATTGTTAGATATGATTAATGGAACTGAATTATGGCCTTCATTAGAAGAGTGGAAAGATAAAATATTATTTATAGAAACGAGTGAAGAGAAACCATTATCTTCATATTTAAAATATTTTCTGAGAAATCTGCAAGCACAGGGGATTTTAGATGTTATTAATGGAGTTATAGTAGGAAAGCCACAAGGAGAAGTTTACTATGAGGAATATAAAGAAGAATATAAAAGAGTAATAGGTATAGAAGCTAAAAGACCAGATTTACCTATAATATATAATGTTAATTTTGGACATAGTGAACCTATAGGAATAATACCTTATGGAGTACTATGTGAATTAGATTGTGATAACAAGAAAATTACTTTACTAGAAAACGCAGTTATTTAGAAAGAGATATTATGAAAAAATCAGAAACAGATAGACTTACATTAAGACAATTAGAGATTAGTGATACAGAAAATATATTTAATACAATATTAAATAATAAAGAAACTTTATATTTTTTAGATTGGCCATTTTGTGAGAATTTAGAGGAAAAGCATTAAATTTAAATTCAATTGGTAATCCAGGAGATTTAAAAATATATTCTATAATTCCAGATGATTTAAATTAAAACATATAATATTAAAATAAACTATGAATATAGTAAGATTGTCTTTTAAATCTTGCTATATTTTCTTAAACATGGTAAAATTTATTACATAAAAATAAAAAAGGAGAAAGCAAGAATGAGCGAAAGTAAAAAATTTTATATAACAACACCAATTTATTATCCAAGCGGTAGATTCCATATAGGGACAGCATATACTACTACTTTAGCTAATACAATAAAAAAATATAGACAGGCAAGAGGGTATGATTCCTATTTACTAACTGGTTTAGATGAACACGGTCAAAAAATTCAGGAAGTAGCAATATCAAAAGGAAAAACGCCTCAAGAGCATGTAGATGAAATTGCAGAAATGGCACAGGAATTATGGAAAACAATGAAAATTGAAAATGATGATTTTATTAGAACTACAGAAGAAAGACATACAAAAGTAGTAGAGAAAATATTTACAAAATTTATGGAAAATGGAGATATATATAAAGGAGAATATGAAGGATGGTATTGTACTCCTTGTGAAACATATTTTACGCCAACACAATTAGTAGATGGAAAATGTCCAGATTGTGGAAGAGAAGTAAAAAAGATGAAAGAAGAAGCATATTTTTTTAATATGAAAAAATATGAAAAAAGACTTATAGAATTTTATGAAAAAAATCCAGATTTTATTGACCCAATTTTTAGAAAAAATGAAATTTTCAACAACTTTATAAAACCTGGTTTAGAGGACTTATGTGTTACTCGTACAAGTTTTGATTGGGGTATAAAAGTAAAAAGTGATGAAAAACATGTTATATATGTTTGGCTTGATGCACTTACAAATTATATTACTGCATTAGGATACATGTCAGATGATAAGACAAGATTCAACAAATACTGGCCAGCTGATTTACAAATAGTTGGAAAAGATATAATAAGATTTCATGGTATATATTGGCCTATTTTCTTAATGGCATTAGACTTACCATTACCAAAAAAATTACTTGTACATGGTTGGGTAATGATGAAAGATGGAAAAATGTCAAAATCTAAGGGGAATGTTATATATCCTGAAACTTTAATAGAAAGATATGGATTAGACGCTACAAAATATTTCTTATTAAAAGAATTAGTTGGAGGGCAAGATGGAGTATTTACACCAGAAGGATTTGTAGAAAGATTTAATTCTGAACTATGTAATGATTTAGGAAATTTAGTAAATAGAACAATTGGAATGATTAATAAATATTTTGATGGAATAATACCTAGTAAACCAAAAAAATTAACAAATTTAGATAATGAATTAGAAGCTTTCATAAATAAAAAAATAGAAGTTGTTGAAAAAGAAATGGATGATTCACATGTTGTTAATGCATTAGATGAAATTTGGAAAATAATATCAAGAGCAAATAAATATATAGACGAAACAATGCCATGGGTATTATATAAAGAGAAAAAAACAGAAGAATTAGAAGACATAATGTATCATTTAGTTGAAGTATTAAGAAAGGTTACTATAATGATGAGACCTGCCATGGAAGAAACATCAGATAATATATTTAAACAGCTTAGCATAAGCGATTTTGAATTAAAAACATGGGAAAGCATTAAGGAGTATCCAGAAATTTTAAAAAATTTAAAAATTATAGAAAAGGGAGAACCAATTTTTGTAAGATTAGACGTGAATGAAGAAATAGAATTTTTAAAAAGAGAAATGAAAAAATAGTGCTTATATTAAAAATATAAAAGGAGTAAAATGAAGAACAATAATATAATAATTAAAGGATTAAACCAAAATAATTTAAAAAATATCTCTTTAGAAATACCAAAAGAGAAAATTGTCGTATTTACAGGAGTATCTGGCTCTGGAAAATCAAGTATCGTTTTTGATACTATTGCTGCAGAAAGTCAAAGGCAAATGAATGAAACATATACAGCATTTGTTAGAGGGAGACTTCCTAAATATGAAAAGCCAAAAGTTGATAGTATTGATAATTTATCAGCATCTGTTATAGTAGATCAAACAAGACTTGGAGGAAATGCTAGGTCAACAGTTGGAACAATAAGTGATTTATATTCAGCAATAAGATTATTATATTCAAGAATTGGAGTTCCTTATGTAGGAACAGCTTCATATTTTTCATTTAATGACCCAAATGGAATGTGCATAGAATGCTCGGGTTTAGGTAAAGTAATGGATTTAGACATCAGTCCAATATTATTAGAAGAAAAATCCCTAAATGAAGGTATGATAGATTTACCAGCATTTCATCCAGGAAGTTGGTATCATAACCAATATTTAGAAACAAAATTATTTGATCCAGATAAAAAATTAAAAGATTATTCAGAAGAAGAGAGAAATTTACTTTATTATGGTTCCTATAAAAAAGATGGTAAACAGGTAAATAAAAAAGTTGAAGGAATTTATAATCATTTATCAAGATTAACATTAAAAAGGGATGTATCAAATGTAGGAGATTACTTTACAAAAAGAATGGAAAAAATTTTAAAGGAAAGAGAATGTCCATTATGCCATGGAAAGAGATTAAACCAAAATGTACTAGCTTGCAAAATAAATGGAGTCAATATTGCTGAAATTTGTGAAATGGAATTTACTGTTTTAAGAGAATTTTTAAGTGAAATCGAAGACTCAAGAGCTACTACTATAATTGAAACGCTTGTTAATTCACTTACAAGAATGATAGATATAGGACTTCCTTATTTAAGCATGAATAGAGAATCAGCATCATTGTCAGGAGGAGAAGCACAAAGACTGAAATTAGTGAGATATATGGGAAGTTCTTTAACAGGAATGATATATATTTTTGATGAACCGAGTACAGGAATGCATCCAAGAGATGTGTATAGAATGAGTTTATTATTGCAAAGTCTTAGGGACAAAGGAAATACGGTTTTAGTTGTTGAACACGATAAAGACATAATAAGTATAGCAGATGAAATAATAGATGTTGGACCATTGGCAGGAAGAAATGGAGGTCAAATATTATTTCAGGGAAGTTATGATAACCTTTTATTATCAAATACTTTAACTGGAAATGCAATGCAAACTAATGTTGAACTAAAAAAGGATATAAGAACTCCTAAAGAATTTTTGAACATACGAAATGCAAATTTGCATAATTTAAAAAATGTTTCAGTGGATATTCCTCTTAATATTTTAACTGTTGTTACAGGTGTAGCAGGTTCTGGTAAAAGCACATTAATTAGAGATGTTTTTGCTAAACAATATTCAGATAGAGTTATACTTGTAGACCAATCGCCAGTAACTGCAACAAATCGTTCAACACCAGCATCTTTTTTAGAATTTTTTGATGAAATTAGAAAACAAATAGCAAAAGTAAACAATGTAAGTCCATCATTATTTTCTTTTAATAGTAAAGGAGCTTGTCCAAAATGTAAAGGCAAAGGTGTAATTGTAACAGAGCTAGTATTTATGGATCCAGTAACAACTACTTGCGAGAAATGTTATGGTAATAGATTTAGTGATGAAGCAATATCTTATGAATATAATGGAAAAAACATTACTGAAATTTTAAGTATGACAGTAGAAGAAGCTCTTGAATTTTTTAAAAACAATAATAAAATTAAGAAAAACATAACTGCATTAAATGATGTGGGTTTATCATATTTATCATTAGGTCAACCTCTATCTACTTTATCAGGAGGAGAAAGGCAAAGAATAAAATTGGCTAAATATATAAATCAAAAAGGGAATATATATGTTTTAGACGAACCAACAACAGGATTACATATAGCTGATACAAAAAAGATAATGAATCTATTAAATAACTTTGTAGAAAAAGGTAATACAGTTATTGTAATTGAGCATAATTTAGATATTGTAAAGCAAGCAGATTATGTAATAGATATTGGACCAGATGGAGGTAAAAACGGGGGACAAATTGTATTTACTGGAGCACCAAAAGACATGATTAATAAATCAAATACAATAACAGCCCAATATTTAAAGAATGAAATAAATTTTACAAAGTAATAAAAAATTTGAAAACGTATTAACACAGAAGATTTTATAAATCATTATTACGAAAGGTGGAGAAAAACGAATGTATGCAATAGAAACAAAAAATCTAACAAAAAAGTTCAAAGAAAAAATTGCGGTAAATAACTTGAATTTAGAAATAAAAGAAGGAGAACTATTCTCTCTTTTAGGTACAAATGGTGCAGGAAAAACTACTACAATAAAAATGATTTCAACATTAATTTTGCCTACAAGTGGGGAAATTATAATTAAAGGAAAAAATATAAAAGAATATAAAATTGAAGCAAAAGAAATTATAAATTTATCACCACAAGAAACTGCAATTGCGCCAAATTTAACAACTTTAGAGAATCTAGAATTCATGGCAGGGGTATATGAAATAAGAAATAAACAAGAAAAAATAGAAGAACTTATAAAACTATTTAAATTAGAAGAAGTAAAAAAACAGAAAGCAAAAACTCTTTCTGGTGGCTGGCAAAGAAGACTTTCTATTGCAATCTCATTAATAAATAATCCAGAGATATTGTTTTTAGATGAACCAACATTGGGATTAGACGTTATTGCGAGAAGAGAATTATGGAATATTATTAAGCAATTAAAAGGAAAAATAACAATAATTTTAACAACACATTATATGGAAGAAGCAGAAAAATTGTCAGATAGAATTGGAATTATGGGAAAAGGAAGACTAATATGTGTTGGAACATCAAATGAATTAATAAAAAAAGCAAATACAAACAATTTCGAAGATGCGTTTGTAAAATTAGCAACTGGAGGTGAATTATAATGAAAACGGTTAATTTTGCTAAAAGAAACTTTAAAGAAATTATAAGAGATCCATTAAGTGTTATTTTTGCTATAATGTTGCCATTGTTTTTATTATTTATATTTCAGCAATTTAAAATACCAAGTGAAATATATAAAATAGAAAATTTTACGCCAGGGATTATTGTATTTAGTTTTTCATTTATAGCAATGTTTACAGCAACTTTAGTTGCAAAAGATAGAACAACATCATTACTTACAAGACTTTGTGCAAGTCCTATGAAACCAAGACAATACATATTAGGGTATACTTTAGCAATTTTACCTATTGTACTAATTCAGAACATATTGTTTTTTGTAGTTGCTATATTTTTAGGTTTAAGTTTTAATATAAATGTGATATTTACAATACTAATTTCCTTTATTATTTCAATATTATTTATTAATTTAGGGATATTTATTGGGTGTGTTACAAACGAAAAATCTTCAGCAGGAGTTTCAAGTGTTATAGTTCAATTAGTAGCCTTTACAAGTGGAATGTATTTTGAAACAGAAATGGTAGGAGCGTTTTTTGGGAGGATATGTGATATATTGCCATTTTCGCATTGTTTACAAATTGTAAAATGGGTTTTAAATAGAAATTCTGATAATATTTATGCAAGTGTAATTATTGTTTTAGCATATATGATTTTTACAATTTTACTAGCCAGTGTGTTATTTAAGAAAAAATTAGAAAGTAATAATAAATAAAATAGTTATAAAAATTAGGATAATATATTTACAAATGGTTATTTTTTAATGTAGACCAAAGCACAATTATAAATTGTGCAGGAATACCTAATATAAATAATTGCCAAATGTTAAGTTTAATAAATGATAAATATATGCATAATAAAATTGACCAAACAAAACTAGATATTATTAAATAATTATTTCGCCTATTTCCCCAAATACTGTTAAAAATTAAAAATATTAAAATAGTTAAAGGTACACTTATAAAAAAAACATACCATATATATTTATTTAAAAAAATTGCTACTAAAGTAAAAACAATTGTAGAAACGAGCCATATAGGAGAAGAAGAAAGAAGGGTAAGAGATATTTTATTTATTTTACTCTTTTTTTCATATTCAACTATTAACAAATTTTCATTTTGTGAATGTTCAGTTAATAGATAATCTACAGTAACTCCAAACAAGTCTGATATTTGTTTTAATATAATAATATCTGGAATAGAGTCTGCTCTTTCCCATTTTGAAATTGCTTTATCAGAGTAATTTAATTTATTAGCAAATTCTAATTGTGTTAAATTCTTTTGCTTTCTAAATCTTGTAATATTAGCTGCGACTATCTGCTTTAAACTGTTCATACAACCACGCTCCCATAAATTCTACTATTAGTAGAATTAGAATTAAAAGTACTCTACTAGTATAACATAAAAGTGTAGACATAGCAAACGACAAGAAAAACTTGATTTTAAATTATAATAATGCTAAAATACAAAAATGCAAAATTTGAATGGAGGAAATAAAGTGAAAAAATTAAATAATGAAGTTTATAAAATTGACGAAATAAGTGATTTTAGGGATATGATAAATCAGAGTGTAAAAAAATATTCAAATAATATTGCCTACAAATTTAAAGTAAATTTAGGAAAATCAAATGAAAGAATAGTTGAAAAAACATATCAAGAGGTAAAGAGTGAAGTGCAATGTCTAGGAACAATGCTTTTAAATATGGGATTGGAAAACAAAAAAATTGCAATAATAGGAAGCAATAGATATGAATGGTGTGAAAGTTATTTTGCGATTACAACTTCAAACATGGTAGCTGTTCCATTAGATAAGGCTTTGCCAGAAGCAGAAATAGAAAGTCTAATAGAAAGAAGTAAAGTAGATGCAGTAATATATGAAAACAAATATAATGAAGTATTTGAAAATATTAAAAATACAAAAGAATCAACTATAAAGTACTATATAAATATGGATTTAAAAGAAGATAAAAATGAAATATTATCTTTTAAAAAATTAATAGAAAAAGGAAAAGAATTAATAAAGAATGGAGATACAAAATATAATAATGTAAAAGTGGATAATAAAAAAATGACTGTATTAATATTTACATCAGGAACAACAAATACAGCAAAAGGAGTAATGTTATCACAAAAAAATATTACATCAAATATTATGGCTATGGCAAAAATGTCAAAAATGTATTCAGATGATGTGCTATTATCATTTTTACCATTACACCATACATTTGAATGTACAATTACATTTTTATATGGATTTTATAGTGGAGTAACAGTAGCTTTTTGTGATGGATTAAAATATATTGCAAAAAATTTACAAGAATATGAAATAAGCGTATTTGTTGCAGTTCCTTTAGTTTTAGAAACGATATACAAAAAAATACAAAAAGGCATAAAAGACCAAGGAAAAGAAAAACTAGTAAATTTAATGAGCAAAATAGCAAATTTTTTGCTAATATTTCATATAGATATAAGAAGAAAACTATTCAGCTCTATTTTAAAACAACTAGGAGGCAAATTGAGAATTGCATATTTTGGAGCAGCAGCAATGGATAAAAATGTAATTAAAGGATATAACAATTTTGGAATAGATACAGTGCAAGGATATGGACTAACAGAAACGTCTCCACTTGTTGCAGCTGAAACAGATAAAGAACATTGTCCAGGAGGTGTTGGCATGGCACCATATAATGTAAAAATAAGATTAGAAAATGTAAATGAAAAAGGGGTAGGAGAAATAGTAACAACAGGTCCTAATGTAATGCTGGGTTATTATGAAAATGAAGAAGCAACAAAAAATGTTATAAAAGATGGATGGTTTAATACAGGAGATTTAGGCTATTTTGATAAAAATGGATATTTATTTATAACAGGAAGAAAAAAGGAGGTTATAGTTTTAAAAAATGGAGAAAATGTATATCCAACTGATATAGAATTTTTAGTAAACAAATTGCCATATGTCCAAGAAAGTATTTTATTTCCAAGAGAAAACTCAAAAGGTGAGATTGCTTTAGGAATAAAAATAGTGTATGACAAAGATTTGATAAAAGAATATTTTCAAGATAAAAAACAAAGTGAATATCATGACTTAATTTGGGAAGACATAAAAGAAATAAACCAAAACTTGTCACAATTTAAAAGAATTAAAGAATTAATAATAACAAAAGAACCATTGGAAAAAACAACAACACAAAAAGTAAAGAGATTTAAAGAAATAGAAAAAATTTTAGAAAATATTAATGAATAAGAACAAACTTACATTTTGTTCTTGCCAAACAGCAACGGACGTGCATTGCACGTCCGTTTGCAAGTAATTATTTACAAAGGTCTGTATTATTTTCTTTTTGCTTATAATTTTCGATTTCTTCTATAGAAATATTATTGAATTTTTCTAAAGTTGGTATTATTCCTATACGTTTCCATTTTTCAAGTTTTTTTAATCCTTCTAGTATCAAACCTTGTCGATCCAATCTAGATAAATCAGGTGTTTCGTTTTCTAATAGATTAACTAAAATATTAATCATATTAAAAGCACTTCTTTTGTTATTATACCATAGTTCAAAGTTTGCAGTATTAGGATTAACTCTATGCTCAAATTTAAGTCTTCTCTTTGACATATCATAATCGTATAAAGCAACTTCTAATAACTTTTGAGCCTGCTTTTCTACAAATAAATTAAAGGGCTTTCTTAACAAATTAGATGCTGGTGGTATTAATTTTAATTCTTTTTCTGTCATAATTAAATTACTCCTTATATGAATATTTTAACAATAAATTATAAATTTTACAATATTTTATGAAAAAGTATTTATAAAATAAAATTTTCATGTAAAATAAAAATTTACAAATGGTAAAATTAAATAATACACCCTTAAGATAAAAAGTGACACA
>JAUNSM010000053.1 GCA_030539215.1 Clostridia bacterium | reverse complement strand
ACAAAATTTATGTATTTTTAGGCTTAAAAACATACAGCCTGTCTCTATTTGCTTATTTTAATTATTAAAAGCCATTATCCAATAACCACAAAAGCGTATTTCCTTACTCCTGAATAATTTACAGATGAAACGTCCCGTGGGACACTAATCAATTAATTCAAATCCCATATGTTTTTGTAGTTCTATATCTATTATTTTTCTTACATATAATGCATTTTCTTTGCAATATTTTTGTACAGCTTTTTCTGTTTCACTTCCGAATTTTCCGTTTGGCTCTCCAGTAAAATGACCTAATTTTTTTAACTTTTTTTGTATTTGCATAACGTCTGAACCGTACATTCCAGATTTTAATGTTCTTAAGCCTTTGCCAAATTCCCCATATACTCCATCTATTATTGTTACTTTTGTTCCTATTGGCACTATTTTATATAATTCTGCAACTTCATTGTTGTTCATTCTTATACATCCATGTGAACTCGACCACCCTACTGAATATTTATCTAGTGTTCCATGTATTCCAAATTGTCCCCATGGTACGTTTAAACCGTAGCCAACTTCCGTCCGAAATCCTTCTCCCCATTTTGCTTTTGATATTATAGTCCATGTTCCTATTGGAGAAGGTGTTGACCATTTTCCCCCTGAACATTTATATGTTTTTACTAATTCATTATTTTCAAATAAGTATAGTTTTGAGTCTTCTACATCTACTAATATTTTATATTCTGTTTTGCTTTTAGAAAAAACGGTTATTGTTTTATGTATATTGAATTTATTTTGTAAAATTAATGTTGTTATTAAAATTATAATAACTAATACTAGTATTTTTAATATTAATTTCAATTTATATACTTTTATCATAATATTAATTATATTTAATTTGCTATAATAAATGCATAAATTAATTTTGTATTATTTTAATAGTTGGAAATGTTTATTGAGTTTAAAATGTCTCTAGAATGGTGAAAAATATTTAAGATATAAATATTAGAATTAACTTTGTATAAAATTCTATATGATTTATATATTAATTCTCTTAAATTTTGGTTATTATATTCTGGTATTTTTCTTCCCATATAAGGGAAGATTGCTAGGTTTTCTGTTTTATCTATTATTTCATTTACTGTTTTGTTGGCATAATACATAGAATCTCTTACTATGTAAGTATATATACAATTCAAATCTTCTCTTGACTCTTGTTCAAATTTTACTTTTACACTTTTCAAGATTAAACTCTTTTCTTATTTCTTCTATTGTATATGTTCTACCTATACCTTGTTCTATTTCTATTTCACCACATGCAACACATATATTTATTATATCCGCTCTTGTTGAATTTGGATTGTTTTTTATTTCTTTTCTCATTTTATTTAATGTTTCATAAGGTAATTTTTTTAATTCTTCTAATTTTTTAGTGTTTTCCTCTACATATGTCATAATATCACAACCTTTCTTTTTTACTTTAATTTATGCATTTATTTATTGTTAAGTATATATTAAAAGGAAGAAATTGTCAATTGTTTTTTTGACAATTTCACTTTAAAATGTATATAACTTTCAAGTATGCACAGGACAAAACATTGTTACACTTTTTCATTCAAATTATATTTTTCTCTTGGTTTGTATGTTGTGTGTAATAACTCATGTGCTTTATGGCTTCCTGGTTTTTCTAAATATTCTTTGTATAGCTTTTGTATTGCTGGATTTTCATGTGATTTTCTTAATGTGCTTTTTTCGTCAATGTCATATAAACAGTTTGCTCTTAATTCTCTTATATCATATTTGCTTTTTTGTTTTGAACTTCTAATTGGTTGTCCTCCACCCATTATACAACCTCCTGGGCATGCCATTATCTCTACAAATTGATAGTCTGCTTTTCCGCTTTTTATTTCCTCCATTATTTTTCTTGCATTACTAAGTCCATGTGCTACTGCTACTTTTACATCTATGTCTCCTATTTTTATAGTAGCTTTTTTTATTCCTTTTTTTCCTCTTATTTCTTCGAAGTTTAGTTTTTTTAATTCTTTTCCTGTAATGGTTTCATATGCTGTTCTAAGTGCTGCCTCCATTACTCCTCCTGTTGCTCCAAATATTGCTCCCGCTCCGGCTAGCTTCTCCCATTGGACTATCAAATTCACTATCTTCTAATTCTGCAAAATTTATATTTGCTTGTTTTATCATTCTTGCAAGTTCACGTGTTGTTATAACTGCATCTACATTGTCTAATTCATTATTTTTCATTTCTTCTCTAGTTTTTTCAGACTTTTTAGCCACACATGGCATTACTGATACAACAAACATTTGCTTTGGATCTATTTTTTCTTTTTCTGCATAATATGATTTTAAAATTGCTCCGAAACATTTCGTGTGGAGATTTACATGTTGACAAATGGTTTAATAATTCTGGGTAATTCATTTCTATAAATCTTATCCAGCCAGGGCTACATGATGTTATCATTGGTAATCCTTCGTTTTTTGTAAATCTTTCTATAAATTCGTTTGCTTCCTCCATGATTGTTAAATCTGCAGCTGTGTTTGTATCAAAAACTTTTTTAAATCCTAGTTTTTTTAGGGCTGTTACCATTTTTCCTGTAACATTTGTTCCAATTTCTATTCCAAATTCTTCACCAAGTGCCGCTCTTACTGCTGGTGCTGTTTGTACAATTACATATTTATTTTCGTCTTTTAAGTTTCTTTCTACATACTTTGTCTCGTCTTTTTCTCTAAGTGCTCCAACTGGACATGC
Source organism: Clostridia bacterium (assembly GCA_030539215.1). Lineage (GTDB taxonomy): Bacteria > Bacillota > Clostridia > TANB77 > CAG-508 > CAG-452. The sequence goes on along the minus strand of JAUNSM010000053.1, from coordinate 7,800 downwards.
TGTTATGCATTGTCCACAAAATGTGCAATTTACATTGTTTAGGCTTTGGTCTCCTGTAGTTGTAATTCTAGATTTAAACCCTCTTCCTGCAACATCTATAGCTCCAATGTTTTGTATGTTTTTGCATACTGCAACACATCTTTTGCACATTATACATTTTGAATTATCTCTTACTATTGATGGTGATAATTCATCTATATTTGGCTCAACCTTTTGCCCTTCATATTCTATATTTGTTACACCAAATTTTTCTGCTAAAGCTTGTAATTCACAATTTCCATTTCTTATACATGTTAAACAATCTCTATTGTGTGTAGATAAAATTAAATCTAACATTACTCTTCTTGCTTCATTTATCTCTGGGGTATTTGTCTTTACCTTCATTCCTTCTTCAACCTGAGTTATACAAGAAGGTATATATCCTCGTCTTCCTTCTATTTCAACAACACACATTCTGCAATCTCCTGCTGCATTTATTTCTTTTAAATAACAAAGTGTTGGTATGTCTATATTTATTTTTCTAGCTGCTTGTAAAACAGTTGAACCTTTTTCTACTTCTACATCTATTCCATCTATAGTTAGTTTTATCATTTCTGACATTTTTATTTTCTCCCTTCTATGCTATAGGACTCAAGGTAAAAATTTCATTAAAATGAAATTTTATAACCCATCATCCTGTTGGCTTTTAGATTGCACCAAAGTGACAATTTTTTTGGCATGCACCACATTTGATGCATTTTTCTTCATCTATTTTATAACCTGTTTCCCTATCTCCAGTAATTGCTTCTACTGGACAATTTTTTGCACATAATCCGCATTTTTTACACTTTTCAGAATTTATTTTCATATGTGATAATGCTTTACATTCTCCTGTTGGACAGGTTTTTTGATTAATATGTGCTAAGTATTCATCTTTAAAATAATGTAAAGTACTAAGTACTGGATTAGGTGCTGTTTGTCCAAGTCCACATACAGATGTTGTTTTTATTATTTTAGCTAATTTTTCTAATCTTTCTAAATCTTCTGGCTCTCCTTTTCCTTCTGTGATTTTTTCTAATATCTCTAACATTCTTTTTGTTCCAATTCGGCATGGTGTACATTTTCCACATGATTCATCTACTGTAAATCCTAAATAAAATTTTGCAAGATTTACCATGCATTTTGAATCATCCATTATAATTAATCCACCGTGAACCCATCATTGAGCCAATTTGACCTAATGATTCATAATCTATTGGTGTATCTAAATGCTCCTCTGGTATACACCCACCGAGATGGTCCTCCTGTTTGAGCCGCTTTAAACTTACGCCCTCCTGGAATTCCGCCTCCAATATCAAATACTATTTCCCTTAATGTTGTTCCCATTGGTACTTCTACTAATCCAACATTAACAACATTACCTCCGAAGTGCAAATACTTTAGTTCCTTTTGAAGTTTCAGTTCCTATTGATTTAAACCACTTAGCTCCATTTAATATTATTTTCGTAATATTTGCATATGTTTCTACATTATTAATTAATGTAGGTTTTTGCCATAATCCTGAATTTGCTGGAAATGGTGGCTTTAATCTTGGTCTACCACTTTTACCTTCTATTGATTCTAAAAGTGCTGTTTCTTCTCCACAAACAAAAGCTCCTGCTCCTAGTCTTATACTTAAGTCAAAACTAAAATTAGTTCCAAATATATTTTTTCCCAATAATCCATATTCTTTTGCCTGATCTATTGCTGTTTGAAATCTGTGTACTGCTATTGGATATTCTGCTCTTACATAAATATATCCTTTATCAGCACCTATTGAATATCCTGCAATTATCATTGCTTCTATTACAGAATGTGGATCACCTTCTAATATGCTTCTATCCATAAAGGCACCTGGGTCACCTTCATCTGCATTACATACTACATATTTTTGGTCACCTTCTGCAATTTTTGTAAAATACCATTTTTTGCCTGTTGGGAATCCGAGCTCCTCCCCTGCCACGAAGTCCTGATTCTGTTATTTCATTTATTACTTCATCTTGTGTCATATTAAATAATACTTTTTCTAATGCTTTATATCCATCAAATGCTATATATTCATCTATATCTTCTGGGTTTATTATTCCACAATTTTTTAGTGCTATTCTCTTTTGTTTTTTATAAAAGTTAAGTTCATCTAATCTGGTTACTATTTTGTCATCTATATCTTTGCATAGTAACCTTTCTACTAATTTGCCTTCTATTATATGTGTATTTATTATTTCTTCACAATCTTCTGGCTTTACCATTGCGTAAAATGTATCTTCTGGTCTTATTATAACTATTGGACCTTTCGCACATAATCCAAAACAACCTGTTTGAATAACTCTAACATTTTGTATGTTTTTTTCTTTTAATATTTTTCTAAAATTCTCTATTATTTTAGGCGACTTTGAAGATGTGCACCCTGTACCATGGCATACTAAAATATGTGTTTCTCTAGTATTTGCTTTTAAATTAACACGTAAGTCTAATTCTTTTCTTTTTTCTTCTCTTATTTGATGTATTTCTTCTAGTGTTTTCATTTTTGTCCTCCTTATTCTTTGTTTTTGTATTCTTCTATTATCTTGTCCAATAGTTCTGGTGTCGCTTTTCCATACACCTCTTCATTTACTGTAAATACCGGTGCTAAGCCACATGCTCCAATGCATCTTGTCGCTTCTATTGAAAACTTTCCGGTCTGATGTTGTTTGCCCTACATCTATTCCTAATTTTTCTTTTAATTTATCTAATATTTTTTCTGAACCTTTTACAAAACAAGCTGTACCTAAACATACTGCTACATTATACTTTCCTTTTGATTTCAGAGTAAATCTTGAGTAAAACGTAATTACTCCATAAATTTCAGCCATTGGCATATTTAAATATTCTGAAATTTCTATTTGAGCATTTTGTGGAATATATCCATAACATTCCTGAACTTCATTTAAAATTTGTATTAAATTATTTTTATCTTTTGTATAATTTTCTAATATCTTTTGCATTGATTCATCTTTTTTGTCATTTCCACAGTTACAAGTCATTTTTTTCCTCCTTATGAATATTGTTTATTTGTTAATCTTTTCTTCAAATTTATCTTTTTTTATTTCTCTTGGAACTTCTATCGGATATTTCCCTGTAAAGCATCCTACACAAAAATCTTCCATATTACATTGTTTCGTTATCTCTTTTAAATTTTCTATACTTAAATATTCTAATGTATCTGCACCTATTATTTGATTTATTTCTTCTACTGTTTTATTATGTGCAATTAAATTTTCTTTATTATCTATGTCTGTTCCAAAATAACATATATCTATAAATGGTGGAGCAGCAATTCTTAGATGTACTTCTTTTGCTCCTGCTTTTCTAAGAGTTTTAATTATTCCTATCAATGTTGTTCCTCTAACAATTGAATCATCTATTAATACAATCTTTTTACCTTTTATAGTGTTTTTTAAAGGATTCAATTTTAATGCAACTAATTTCTTCCTTTTATTTTGTGTGTTTTGTATAAATGTTCTTCCTATATATTTACTTTTTGTAAATACTAAATCATATGGAATTTTGGATTCTTTTGAATACCCTAGTGCTGCGTCTATTCCAGAATCTGGCACAGCTGCTACAATATCTGCATCTACTGGCAACTGCCTAGCTAAATATCTTCCTGATTTTTCTCTAAATTCATGTACTGACATTCCTTCTAATACTGAATCTGGTCTTGCAAAATATATATATTCAAATACACACATTCCTTTTTTCTCTTTGCTACCATAATCAATAGATTTAATTTTTCCGTCTTTTACTACTATTATTTCGCCAGGTCTTACATCTCTAATAAATTCTGCTCCACAAATATCTAATGCACAACTTTCAGATGCAAATATAATATCATTACCTAATTTTCCCATACATAATGGTTTGAAGCCTTGCGGATCACGGCAAGCTATTAATTTTTGAGGTGACATTATTACTAATGAATATGCTCCTTTTAAAATTTTCATTGTGTTTGCTATTGCTTCTTCTGTTGATTTTGATTTTAATCTTTCTTTTACTATAATGTGGCATATAACCTCTGTATCACTTGTTGTTGTAAATATTGCTCCACTATCTTCTAATTCTTGTTTTAATTCTATCGCATTTGTAATATTTCCATTATGTACTACAGCCATATTTCCTTTTTTGTGTCTTATTACCATTGGTTGAGCATTCTCTTTTTTAGCTGAACCTGTAGTTGAATATCTAACATGTCCTATAGACATGTTACCCTCTGGAAGTTTATCTAACACTTTTGTTGTAAATACTTCTGATACTAATCCTGATTCTTTATGATAAGATATTACTCCATCTGTGTTTATTGCAATTCCGACAACTTTCTTCTCCTCTGTGTTGAAGCCCAGATAATCCTACGCATGTCATATATGCAAGCTTTTCAGGTTTATCTGAATACACTCCGAAAACTCCGCATTCTTCTTTTAAATTATCAAACATTAAAAGTTCCTCCATCCATTTTTAAACATACCACTATTATAATGTTATTTTACAAAAAAGTACAGACTTTTTTTCAAATTGACATTATTTTCTGTTGTTAGATAGTTATTTTTAAATTGTAGAGAAAGACTGTATATTTTTAAGCTTAAAAACATACAGTCTTTCTCTATTTGAATACTTTAATTATAAAAAACCATTATTTTAGTAACTATTTTCTGATAAGTTGATTTTATTTTTTTATAGTGTTATACTTTTCTCTATAATAGGAGGATTTTTATGTATAATATTGTTTTATTTGCTTCTCGGTAATGGAACTACTTTGCAGTCAATTATTGATAATATTGAAAATGGTAATTTAGATGCTAAAATTAGTTTGGTTGTTTCTGATAATAAAACTGCATTTGCTCTTAAAAGAGCTCAAAAGCACAATATACCAACTTATGTTATAAAAGAAAAAACTGTTGATGAAATTGATATTGAATTAGAAAATTTATTAAAAAATTATAATATTGATTTAATTGTATTAGTTGGTTATTTAAAATTAATTGGTAAAAGATTAATTGATAATTATACTATTATTAATACTCATCCTTCTCTTCTTCCTAAATTTGGTGGTAAGGGTATGTATGGAATGAATGTTCATAAAGCGGTTATTGATTCTAAAGAAAGTTTTAGTGGTCCTACTGTTCATTTTGTAAATAATAATTATGATGATGGAAATATTATATCTCAAACAAAAATTGAACTTTCTGCTAATGAATCTCCAGAAAGTTTAGCTAAAAAAGTTCAAGAAGTAGAAAAAATTCAATTGATAAATGTTTTAAAGAATTTTATATCTAAAATTTAAAAACTTTTTGAGCGTTAGACTTTCTAACGTTCAAAAAGTTTTTGTTTCTAGAAAAAAATTATTCAAATATTGCTGCAAATTCTTCTCCGTCTATTTTTTCTTTTTCTAATAATAATTCTGCTACTTTTGATAATTTATCTAGGTTGTTACTTAAAATTTCTTTTGCCGTATTATATGCTTTATCAATAATCCTTTTTACTTCTTCATCTATTAAATTTGATGTTTGCTCACTAAAGTTCTTAGTTTGTGCAAAATCTCTTCCTAAAAATACCTCTTCTTGCCCTGAACCAAATGTTATTGTTCCTATTTTTTCACTCATACCATATTTTGTAACCATATCTCTGGCAATTTTTGATGCTCTTTCTATATCATTACTTGCTCCTGTTGATATATCATTTAATACTAATTGTTCTGAAACTCTTCCTCCAAGTAGAGAAATTATGCTTTCTTCCATTTCTGATTTAGACATAAAATTCTTGTCTTCATCTGGTCTGTACATTGTATATCCACCTGCCATACCACGTGGTACTATTGATATTTGATGTATTGTATCTTGTGTTGGTAAAAATCTACTTACTACAGCATGACCTGCTTCATGAAAAGCTACTAATTTATTCTCTTTGTCACTTCTTACTCTACTTTTCTTTTCTGGTCCCATTGTAACTTTTATCATTGCATCTTCTATTTCTACCATTTCAATTTCTTTTTTATTTCTTCTTGCCGCAAGTAAAGCAGCCTCATTTAATACATTTTCTAAATCTGCACCTGCAAATCCTGCTGTATTTTTTGCAATTGTTTTTAAATCAACATCTTCTGATATTTTTTTCCTTCTACTATGAACTTCTAATATTTGTTCTCTTGCTTTTACATCTGGTGCTGATACTACTATTTGTCTGTCAAATCTTCCTGGTCTTAATAATGCTTTATCTAATACATCTGGTCTATTTGTTGCCGCTAATACTATTACCCCTTCGTTTGTTCCGAATCCATCCATTTCAACTAACAATTGATTTAATGTTTGTTCTCTTTCATCATGTCCTCCTCCTAATCCAGCTCCCCTTTGACGTCCAACTGCATCTATTTCATCTATAAATATTATACATGGTGCACTTTTTTTTGCTTGGTCAAATAGGTCTCTTACTCTTGAAGCTCCAACACCAACAAACATTTCTACAAAATCTGAACCACTTATTATAAAAAATGGTACTCCAGCCTCTCCTGCTACTGCTTTTGCAAGTAGTGTTTTACCTGTACCAGGGTGTCCTACTAACAATACTCCTTTAGGAATTCTTGCTCCCATATCAGTAAATTTTTTAGGAGCTTTTAAAAACTCTACTATTTCTTGTAATTCTTCTTTTTCTTCGTCCACACCTGCTACATCATTAAAAGTTATTTTGCTTTTATCAGATGTTCCCATTATTCTAGCTCTACTTTTTCCAAAAGACATTGTTTTACTTCCTGCTCCGTCCACCAGAATTTCCCATAAGTAAAAACCAAAATACAAAAAATATAATTGCTATTCCAAATGGTGAAAGTAATCCTAATATTGTAATAATTATAGATTGAGATTTTTCTTCTAAAGTAAAGTTTCCCTCTGCTAAATGAGAACTTACTCTATCCATAAAATTATCTAAACTTGGTATATTTACTTCTTTTTCTATTTTTGAACCATCTTTTAATTTAACATATCCTTTTGAGCCATCTGCACTAATTTCTATATTTTCAACTTTTCCATTTTCTATTGCAATCATAAGTTCTGAATATGTCATTTGATTTTGTGAATTATCCATAATTGATGATATTAATACTATTAATATAATTCCCATAATTAACCACATTGCTAATGATTTTAAACTTTTTTTCATTTTACTTTTCTCCTATCTCGTAAGGAAATTCACATTTCCAATTTAATTATTATTTATGAAATATACCATATTCATTTTTTAATTACAAGACTTTTTTACAAAGTTTTTTCTGTAACCCCTTTAGTATCAAGCTTTTGCTTACGGAAAGTTAGTTCACATAGCATCAAAAAATATTTTACCTTTTTTTAATGATACTTTAAGTTTCTTAGTTGGCATTAAATATTTGTTTCCTATATTATTTTTACAAAGCTTTATAATATCATCTATATTAATTTTTTCCATTCCTTTTGTAGATGATAAAAGCTCATTAACAATATATAATATTATTCTTCTCTTTATTACTAATTCTAATTCATTGAATTTTTTTAAATCAATAATAATTTGATTTGTCTTTGTCTGTATATTATCTTCTAAGAATGATTTACCCTTGGCAGTATTCACTATAAGTATTTCTTTAAATATTTTTTTTGTTATTTTATTTAAATATTCATTTTCTTGTATTACTACTTCTGATAATCGGTTTATTGTTTTAAAGATATTAGGATTAAATTCTTTTTTTATATATGGAATTACTATATTTCTTATTTTATTTCTTGTATA
>JAUNSM010000052.1 GCA_030539215.1 Clostridia bacterium | reverse complement strand
AGCATTCTCAATGCTTGTATTAATTTTGAAGTTATAAAAGTGTCAAATTCCCGAGATATAATTCAAAAATTACAATCAGACTATAAATTTATAAATCTTGTTGATTGGAAAACTTGTAAAGAGTTGATAGATAATATAGGCAAAAAATAATTTACATATATGTTTATTTATGATATAAAAAGGTAAAAGGAATTAAATTAAGAGGTAATAAGCTTGGAAATAAAAGGACAAATTTCTGAAATTATATATCAGAATGAGGTAAATAGCTATACAATAGCTGAATTTGAAACAAAAGAAGAAATAACAACAATAGTAGGTTATCTGCCTTTTATAAATAAAGGTGATAGTTTAAAATTAGTAGGTAGTTTTATTAATCATCAAGATTATGGAAGACAATTTAAAATTCAAATGTTTGAAAAAATTATGCCCGAAACCTTAGAAGCATTAGAAAAATATTTAGCAGGTGGAATTATTAAAGGAGTAGGTCCTGCTACTGCAAAAAGAATTGTTAATAATTTTAAAGAAGAAACAATATCTGTTTTGAAATTTGAGCCAGAAAGATTATCTAATTTAAAAGGAATAACCGAAACAAAAGCATTAGAAATATCACAAGAATTTAACGAAAAATGGGAATTATGGCAAATAGTAGGATTTTTAGAAAAATTTCGGAATTACAGGACAAAACTGTAAAAAAGTATATGAAGCTTTAGGAAAAGAGGCAGTGCAAAAAATAGAAGAAAATCCATATATATTATTAGATATTACATATGGTTTAGATTTTAAAAAAATTGATAAAATTGCAATGGATTTAGAAATAGAAAAAGAAAATCCAAAAAGAATTATAAGTGGCATAAAATATAGTTTAATTATAGCTAGTTATAATGGAAATTCATGTGTAATATATGAAAATTTAGTTAAATTTGTATCTGATTTATTAGATGTTAAGGAATATTTAGTAGAAGAAGAAATAATAAACCTAAAAGCATTAGAAGAACTATATATAGAAGAAAATGAAGATACAGAATGGGTATATTTAAAAAATTTTTATATAGCTGAAAAAAACATAGCTGAAAAATTAATTGCACTTAATAAAACAAAAAACATAAAAAAAATAAAGAATTTTGAAATAGAGCTAAAAAAAACAGAGACTAATCAAAATATTATATTATCACAAGAGCAAAAAGAAGCGGTAAAAGCTGTAAATGATAATAATATATGTATTATTACAGGAGGACCAGGAACAGGAAAAACAACAATAATTAAAACAATAATAGAAATATATAAAGAAAAGAAATTAAAAGTTGTACTTTGTGCACCTACTGGTAGAGCAGCAAAAAGAATGCAAGAACAGTCAGGAGAAGAAGCAACTACAATACATAGATTATTAGAAATAAGAAAACAAGAAGACCAAGAGGATTATATTTCATTAGATTATCCAATAGTACCAATAAATGCGGATATAGTAATAATTGATGAAATGTCTATGGTGGATATGTTTTTAATGAATCACATTTTAAAAGCCATATATTTGGGCACAAAATTAATATTGGTAGGAGATGTAAATCAGCTTCCATCAGTAGGTCCTGGTAATGTGTTACAAGATATTATAGAATCTAAAAATATAACAACAATAGAATTAAGTAAAATATTTAGACAAGCAGCAAAAAGCAAAATAATAACAAATGCACATAAAGTAAATAATGGAGAAAGTTTTATTGGAACAGAAGAAGAAAAGGACAAGTTAAATGACTTTTTTTATATTAATGAAATGTCTCAAGATAAAGTTTTACAAGATGTTATATCATTATGTTCAGGAAGATTAAAAAAATATGGAGATTACGATTTTTTTAAAAACATACAAGTATTAACACCAACAAAAAAAGGCATGTTAGGAACAAAAGAATTGAATAAACAATTGCAAAGCATATTAAACCCAAAAATAAATATTGAAAAACAACATGGAGATAGGCTTTTTAGAGTTGGAGATAAAGTAATGCAGGTAAAAAACAATTATGACATTTACTGGGAGAAAAAGGTAAACAATAAAATAGAACCAGGAAGCGGAATTTTTAATGGGGAACTTGGAAAAATTACTCAGATTATTGAAAAAGAAAAGCAATTAGAAGTATGTTTTGATGATGAAAAAACAGCTTGGTATGATTATTCTAATCTTGATGAATTAGAGCATAGTTACAGTATAACAATACATAAATCTCAACGGAAGTGAATTTGATGTAGTTATATTATGTATTCCACAGTCGTCACATATGCTACTTACAAGGAACTTGTTATATACAGCATTAACAAGAGCAAAAGAACTTTTAATAGTAATTAGCAATAAAAACATTATAGATTTTATGATACAAAATGTAGATATAAAAAAGAGAAATACAGGACTTAAATACAAATTAGAAGAATTAAAAGAGTAAAACTGGGGGAATAAGGAGCTAATTAATGTTAGATTTTAAAAAAGATGTAAAATATATAAAAGGAGTAGGACCAGCAAGAGCAAGCCTATTAAACAAGCTTCGGAATATATACATTAGAGGATTTATGCAATTATTTTCCACGAACATATGAAGATAGAAGAAAGCCTAAAAATATTTCTGAAGTAATAGATGGGGAAGAAGTGCTAATAGAAGCAATATGTATATCTAAAATGATTGAACAAAAAGTTAGAAATAATATGACAATATACAAATTAAGAGTTAGAGATGAAACTGGAATATGCGAAATAGTATGGTTTAATCAAAGATATTTAAAGAATAAATTTATAATAGGAGAGAAATATAAGTTTTTTGGAAAAGTTAAAGCAAGAATAGGATATATAGAAATGAATTCTCCGGTTTTTGATAGTGAAATAACACATAAAAACACAGGAAAAATAATACCAATATATCCTCTTACATATGAGTTGTCACAAAATGTAATAAGGCAAATTATAGAAAATGGTTTAAAAGAGGTAGAAAATAGTTTTGAAGAAACTTTGCCAGATTATTTATTAGAACAATATAAATTAGAAGATATAAATATAGCAATGCATAATATACATTTCCCACAAAATTTTGAACAGTATAATTTAGCTAAAAAAAGATTAATTTTTGAGGAATTATTAATTATGCAACTAGCATTACTTAATTTAAAAAATAAATATGGAGCACAGACAAAAGGCATTAAATTTAACCAAGATGTAAAAATGAATGATGTGATAAATACATTACCATTTAAATTAACAAAAGCACAAGTGAAAGTATTAGAAGAAATAGATAAAGATATGGAAAGTTCAAAATGTATGAACAGATTACTTCAAGGTGATGTTGGTTCACGGCAAAACGGCTGTATCAATAATTGCATCATATAAAGCTGTAAAGTCTGGGTATCAAGTGGCTATTATGGCACCAACAGCAATACTTGCTAAACAGCATTTAGAAAATTTTGAAAAAATATTATCAAAATTTAATATCAATTGTGAGTTACTAACAAGTGCAAATACAAAAAAACAAAAGGAACAAATTTTAGAAAATTTAAAAAGCGGAAGAATAGATATTTTAATTGGTACGCATAGTTTATTAGAAGATAATGTTATATTTAAAAATTTAGGGTTTGTTGTTACAGATGAACAACACAGATTTGGTGTAAGACAAAGAGGTATAATAAATAATAAAGGTAATAATCCAGATGTATTAGTTATGACAGCAACTCCTATTCCTAGAACTCTTGCATTGATTTTATATGGAGATTTAGATATTTCAATAATAGATGAACTTCCGCCTAATAGAAAAAAAATAGATACATTTGCAGTAACCAAAGGTATGGAAAATAGGGTAAATGGTTTTATTGAAAAACAATTACAAGAAGGTAGGCAATGCTATATTGTGTGCCCATTGGTAGAAGAGTCAGAAGAAATAAATGCAAAAGCCGTTTTAGAAGTTTATGAAAAATATAGGCAGATATTTTCTAATTACACAGTAGAATATTTACATGGAAAATTAAAATCAAAAGAAAAAGAGCAAATTATGCAAAGATTTAAAAATGGAGAAATACAAGTTCTTATTTCTACAACAGTAATAGAGGTTGGGGTAGATGTACCTAATAGTAATATTATGGTTATAGAAAATGCAGAAAGATTTGGATTAGCTACACTTCATCAATTAAGGGGTAGAGTAGGAAGAGGAGAGTATAAATCATATTGTGTACTAAAATACGAAGGAAAAGGAGTAAATACGAAACAAAGAATGCAGGTAATGACACAAACAAATGATGGATTTATTATTTCAGAAAAAGATTTGGAACTTCGAGGTTCGGGAGAATTTTTTGGAACTAAACAACATGGGCTTCCAGAATTTAAAATAGCAAATTTATTTGAAGATATACAAATACTAAAATCAGTGCAAAGTGTAGCAGTAAAAATAATGAACGAAGATTCAGAATTAAGGCAAGAAAGAAATATTAGATTAAAAAAACAAATAGAAAAAAAATTTGCAAATAGAATAGAAATTTGAAAAGTTGCAATTAATATGAAAATTGTGGTATAATTATATATATTATAAAAAAAGGAGAGAGGATTATGGCATATATTAATGAATATGGGGAAATTATTAGAGAAGACTATACACAAAGAATAGATAAACTAGTATCAGATATAAATGATAGATTAGAAAAAGATATGAATAGACATACAGATAACAATATAGAGCAAAATAAAAAAGCATGGGATGAATTAAAAATTGCAGTTTTAGAAATTTTAGAAGATAATAATATTCAAGATAAAACAGGTTCAATCATTGAATATTTAAATACTGAATTAAACATAAATAAAAAAGATGAAGAAAAAATAGGTTATGATTTTGACAATTTTAAAATATATACAAAAAGACGTATTCAAGATTATGCAGAAAGTATTGTTTCAGGTAATGAGGATTTTAATTTACAAAATACAATTGATGAGGCAAAATATGAAGAACAAGAAACATATCAAAGACAAAATAATCAAAGGCAAGATGATATGAAAATGTTTATAGATGAATTTTGCTCAGTATTAGGTAGGTTAACTGAAATACAAGACGATGACTGGTCAATGATTAAGGGCGATATGAAAAGAAGAGTAAATGCTATATCGGAAAATAATATATATGATAACAATAGTATGCAAAAAGAAATTTTTTCAAAAATAGATGAAGTAGTAGAAGAATACATAAAAAAAATGAAAGAAATACAACAAGAACAACAAGAAGAAAACGTAATAGATGAGTTGCCAAAACCATGGGAACTTTCTGACAAAGAGAAAGAAGCAATTAACCCTCAAAATGCTATTGAAAAAGCAGGACAGCAAGTAGAACAACAGAAAAAACATCAAGAGGAAGAAAAGAATTATTTAAATTAGTATAAAACCACCGCTTTTACTAAAAATAGTATAAGAGGTGATTTTTTTATGATTAATTTTAATACAGATTTAGCAGATGAAAGAAGAGATATATTTAGAAAAGCAAATAATATAGAAAATGAAATACCTGGAGTAGAAACAGAGGAACAACAAGAAGAGAAAAACATAAAAACATTTAAAGTAAAAATTTTAGATAGACAAGGAGAACAAGCATTAGGAAAACCAATTGGAACATATATTACAATTGATATAAAAAACTTAAAAATAGCAGAAGAGAATGAAATTCAAAAAGCATCAGAAGCAGTAACAAAGCAATTAAAAGAATTAATTGGAAAGTATGTAAGAAAAGAAGAGGATATTTTAGTAGTTGGGCTTGGAAATGAGTTTGTTACACCAGATTCTTTAGGACCAAAAGTAATTTCAGAAGTTGATATTACTAGACATTTTTTGAAATATACTCCAGAATATATAGATTCAAATACTAGACCAGTAAGTGCAATATCTCCGGGAGTTTTAGGCACAACAGGTATAGAAACAGTAGAAATTATAAGAGGAGTGGTAGATAATATAAAACCTAAATTATTAATAGTTATAGATAGTTTATCATCAAAAAGTATAGAAAGAATAAGTAGTACAGTTCAAATTTCAGATACTGGAATAGTTCCAGGTGCTGGGGTAGGAAACAAAAGAAATGAGATAAGTGTAAATACGATTCGGAGTTCCAGTTTTAGCAATAGGTGTGCCAATGGTTTTAGAGGCAGCTACAATAGCAGCAGATAGTATAGATGTTTTTGTAGAAAAACTACAAAATGAAGGAACTTCTAATGAATATTTAAACCAGTTAAAGAATACAGATAAATATCAAATAATAAAAGAAGCATTATTACCAAAAGATTATAATTTAATAGTAACTCCAAAAGAAATAGATGGATTAATAGAAAATATGAAAGATGTAATAGCAAGAGGAATAAATTTTGCATTGTAATATTGATATAAAAAATATTCATAACAACATTGGAGGTGGAGGAATAATTAAATTCCCCAAATATAAATAAAATAAATAAATAATAAATGAATAGGATAGAATAAATATAGAAAATATTTAGTATTTTTTCCTTTTTTACCATTATAAAATAATAAAGGTATAATAGATAAAGAGGTAGCTAAAAATAGATATAAATAAGCATCATTATATCCATTATTTAATATGGATATTAAATAATTTATTCCTGTTGCTATAATAAAAGATGAAACCATATATAGCTTTTTATTTTTAAATATGTAAAATAATAAAATAATGGCTACTCCATAAAAGCCATAATCACAATGAAAGTAATTTGCAAAAATTCCAATACAAATAGAAGCAATAATTGCAATAAGTTTATTTGTTAATTTATCATATATAAATATACAAGCAAGTCCTAATAATAAAGTGAAAAATATATTTAGAGTAAATCTAGTGAAAAATAAATTGTGAAAAAGCATAAAAGGAATTTGAGAAACAAGTGCAAATATTAAAAGCCTTACAAAATATTTTTTTAAATTTTTAGTATGTACATATCCTTCTGAAATTTGAAATGCAAATATAGGGAATGCCAAACGACCAATATAATTAAAATAAGAGAATTTGTCGAATATAACATAGCCTATATGGTCTATGAACATTGAAATTATTGCAACAATTTTTAAAACAAATGAACTCATAAAAACTCCAATCTTATACATTATATCAATTTAAATATTACAATTATTATTTATTGATTTTTTTTAGTCTATATGATTTGCAAATATTGCAATCAGTACAAATATATACTCTATTATCAAATATAAGTTTTATAGTATTAATAAATTCGTCTTCTATGCAATCTATAATGTGAATATATATTTTTTTAGGCAGTAATGTAAGAAGTGTATTTAAAGTATAATCATTTGATGAAAAAGATATATCAGATAAATATTTATTATTTAATATGCTATTATCTAAAGTAATTGTATTTTTAAGTTCATCAAGAAGAATTGATTCTTGAGATTGATATATTAAATGAACAGAAGAGATGCCAAAGTCTTTAGAATTTATATAGCATTTTAACAAATCTATAAATTCAGTATATTCTTTATCAATTACAAATTTATTTACAGCTAAATCTACAATATAATCTATAATTTTCATATAATCTTTTATTCTAAAATTAACAAAGCCATCTAATATAACTGATTTATTATTTGCAAAATATTCTATACATGAAATTATTATAGAACTTTTTCTAATAATTAAATCTTCTGAATTTTCACTATACAAGTAGTCATTTGCAATTTCAAAAATTTTTCTTTGTTCAATGTCATTAAAATAGAAATAGTTGCAATTTATTATATGTTTTACAATATCTTTTTCATAGAAGTTAATTATAACAGATGAAATAATATCATAAAAAATATTGTAAAAACAATCTAAATCTTCTCCTTTATAATGCACGATAAAGTTATTATATAGTTTAAATTTTGATTTAGAAATATACAGATTTTCTAGTTTTACTTTTTGAAATTCATTTAATAGATAATTAACAATTTGGTGGTTGTTTGTTTTAATACAAAAAGATTTAAGCACAAAAATTCTCCTTCCCAATATATGTTATTATCTACTAAAAACTAATTAGATATACATATTTTATTCTTAATAAGGAGAATATGAAGCTTGTTCCTAATAATAAATCATATAATTTACATCAGGAAATATTTTATCTTTTTTACTAATATCCTTCAATAGATTTTCATCTATAGTATCAGATTTTATTTGATTATAAAGGGTAGTAAATCTTCCAATATGCTCTTTAATTCTTTTTTTGGCATAATCTACCATTGTACCATTTGTAATAATAAATAACCAATCACTACTTTGAGCAAGCAAGAGCTCACGAACACATTGATTTAAAGCTTTTTTTCTTAATCCTGTACTATTTGGGAAAAGGTTAGCTAATTCACACATTCTATCTCCTGCAATATGTAAATGTTTGTGAACATAATCGTTGGTAGGATTAAGCCATACTTCACTATATCCATTTGCACCCCAACTTGATCTACAAGGGGAAGCAATCTGCATGCAAGGATATTTATCAATATATTCACCAGGTGTTATTAGTTTAAAATTACAATCATCATAATATATTTTTTTAAACAATATATATAGCCAATAAGGCCCCTCATACCACCAGTGACCATAAAGTTCAGCATCATATGGACATACTACAATAGGAGGAACATCCATTATACTAGACAGTTCATTAATTTGTTTTACTCTTGAATCTAAAAAATGACCAGACTGTTTTTCTGCAGAATCCTTAGCCCATTGTACATTATAATAATCTTTAAATTCAGTTTTACCTGTAATTCGGTGATATTTAATCCCTGTATTTACTCTTACACCATTTTTTGCAATATATGGCTTAATATATTCATAATCAGCATCATAACCAATATCACGATAAAATTCTCTATAATTAAAATCACCAGGATAACCGCGAAATAGAACTCCATACTTGTTTAGAACTTTCAATATCACGACCAAATGCTATTACGCCTTCAGGAGAAACTATTGGAGCAAATGTTCCATAAACAGGAGTAGGATCTGCATATAAAATTCCGTGAGATTCTGTTATAATGTACTCAATACCAAATTCTTTTAAATATTTATCAGCCTCTGGAACATAACCACATTCAGGTAGCCAAATACCACGAGGCTTTTTGCCAAAATATTTTTCATAAGTTTGCACTCCAACAGCAATTTGAGCTTTTACTGTTTTTTCATTAACATATAGTATAGGAAAATACCCATGTGTTGCACCACATGTGATTATTTCAAGAACACCTATGTCTTGAAAATACTTAAATGCATTTATTAAATTGCAATTATATATATCTTTAAAAACATATAAATCATTTGAATATCTGTTTAAATAGTAATGAGATAAATCATTTAATTTTTTATCATTAGCAGTTCTTATAAGTTCTTTTTTACAAAGTTCTATATGTTTTTTTAAATATTTAATATATCTTTTTTGCAATAATTTATTATCAAGCATAGAAATAAGAGGAGGGGTAAGTGACATAGTAATTCTAAAATCGATATTTTCTTCCTCTAATTTTTTAAAATTTAATAATAAAGGTATATATGTTTCAGAAATGGCTTCAAAAAGCCATTCTTCTTCCAAATAATCTTCACTTTCTGGATGATGTATAAAAGGTAAATGTGCATGTAATATAAAACTTACATATCCTTTTTCAGTTTTCATTATTTTCTCCTTTGTTATCATAAAAGTGTTCATAAGTATTAAATGAACACTTTTAGTTGAATTTTGATGTTGGATTTTTTATATTTAGTATTTCATCTTCTTTATATATTTTTTTATATGCATTATATATTCTTCCAAAATATTTTATAAATCCTATATTTGCGATATCTTTTGAATAAGTTTCATTTGTTTTTACATTTCTATAATAAAGAGCTTTTTGTTCTTTTTCAAATAAAATATGTCCATTAGGTGATTCTATTTTATTTGAGGAAGTAATATATAAATAATTATTAGGAATAATGTAATTGTTTTTCTTTACTTTTCTTCCAAGTTCAACTAGATATTCACATTTTTCGTCATTTATGTTAAAATACCAGCAATTTGCAAAATCATTTATTTCAATTTCAAAAGTATAATTCATAGTTGTATTATGGACTATTAAAATAGGAGTTGTATCTTCAAAAAAGTTTTTACCATACTGTTTAATATAATATGATTTATCTTCATCTGAAATATCCCAATAAACAAAAAGTGTTTTTGGTGTTTGGGCAAGTATTTTTACAAGTGTTTTATTATACCTATAAGGCAAATCATAATATTCTAATGAATTAATTTGTTTAGGTTTTGAAGGAATCTCTTTAGATGATTTTTTTGCAGTAGTCTTTTTACTAGGAACTTTTTTAGCAGAAGTAGTTTTAGAATTTTTAGGTTTTGTTGTTGTTTTTACTTTTTTTGAGTTTGAAGACACTGCTGTTTTAGATTTTTCTTTCTTTTTTATACCCGTATCAGACATAACATTAGAATTTGAATTTTTAGATTTTTTTTTGTTAATTTCTTTGGTAGCTTTTGGCATTAAAATTTTCCTCCTTAGTAAAAATAAACATTATTATATATAATATACTAAAAAACAAATAAATTCAATAGAAAAAATCAATAAAAAAAATTTTTTTTGTATATATGTCAATGATGTGAAACAAAGATATTAAAAAAATACGGGAATTTGACACTTTTATAACATAAAAATTAATGCAAGCATTGAAAATGCTTA
>JAUNSM010000051.1 GCA_030539215.1 Clostridia bacterium | reverse complement strand
TCTTCAGGGGGCAAGCCACAATCACGTACTCCGTAATTTAAAAGTTAAATAAATCCTTATTTTATAAGATACTTAGAACAATATAATTTATAATAATTTAAATAAATAATAATAAAAACCACATATATGGTGGTTGACTGGGTAGTTAAAACCAGTTAGAAAGGATTAAAAATGTTATTAGAAAATAATAGTAAAAAAGTTAATACACTACTAGAACAATTTAATATACTTACAAATATAGAAAAAATAAGATTAAGCAAGGAAGTTTTAGAAAACAACCATATTAATTATAATTTTAAGGATGAAATAGATATATTAAATCATGTATTAGAATTATTAGATCCAAAAGAAAAAAAGAAAATAAAAAATTTTGGAAATTACAAAAAATTAATATTTATTGAATCAAAATATTATGAGTTTGATAAAACTGATAAACGACATTACATTATTGAAATACTATTTAATATATACGAAGAAGATTTTGATAATAACATAAATACTATAATTAATAAGCATTTAGATATTTATAATTTAACATATAAATTATTAGGGGTATAGTTAAACTATATCCTTTTTTATAATAAAAGAACAACTATTTTGAGTTGCTCTTGTTACTAAATTCATTTAATATGTTTTCCTTTTAGTTTTAGTCCTACTAATATTAATCCTGATATTCCAATAATTGTTATAATTACATAAAGTAATATGCCATCATAAGTTTGTGGATTTGTTACATCAATATTGGAAACTACATCTTTAATACTTTCTTTTTCAAATTCCGCTTTAATTGTAACAGTATATGGGTCATCATCTGGCATTACAAATGAATTATCACTTATCAATAAATCTTTTTTAGTAACAGTTCCTGAAGCAATATAAGCATTATCCATATCTGCTGGATCTCCAATTAGAATTGCTCCTTCGCTATATACATAATAATTGCCAGTTAAACTTTTTAATTTATACCCTTTTTCTGTTGTAACACTAATTGTGATTTTTTTACCATTAATTGCTTCACTTTTATCAACAGTTACTGTTCCATGTTCAGTTTTTTGAACATATATTTTATTGCTCTTAATTTTTATAGCCTTACTATTAACATTGCTTCCATCGTAATCAGAAACCTTAAAAGTATAATCTCCTTCAACTATATTATCGATTGATGGTAATGTACTATTAAAAATTCCATCAACGGATGTAACTGTTGACATATATATAGGAGAATTTGTTTTATCAAAAACAACTATTTGAACTTCCCCTGTTCCAGTTCCAGTAATTTGAAACTTATTATCTTTATATTTTACATCAGTAATAGATGCTGCATTAACATTAGTAATGGAAACAAAAGCTAATGCAAATAGTAATATAAAATATTTAACATTTTTCATTAGTTCTCCTCCCAAGTGATTTTCAAACCAGCACCAATACCATATTCAATTGATGGTAATGTACTACTTTCAAATGATATTGGACCATTTGTTAAAAATACACTAGCTCCAGTTATTGCATCTGGAACATCCTCATATATTATAATTTGATTATCACTATATAATTCCATACTACCTGATTGATTATTTTGTAAATTATTAACTGTTTCTTCATCATCAATTTTTATTTGTTTATAACCTGCAACAGCATTACCTTTATAAAAAATGACTTGTAAATATGCATTAAATATTGCATCATTATGTTGTTGATTATTATATAAATAAGATTTGTTAATTACATATCCTGCTTTCAATTCATTAGTCCTATCATCATAAGAAAGCATTAATGCAGTCCTTTTTATATAAATAGTTCTTGTTATTTCCGTACCATCAGCCATTTCAATAGTTACCACTAGTTTTGTTGATGTTTCTTTTGAAAGATTTGGTAAAGAAATTGTAGCAGAGCCATTATCATTTATAACAACATTACTTCCTCCTACAACTTTTTTTATTCCTCTTGTATTTGGCCCACTAACTACAAGAGTTGTTTCAGTATTTCCAAAGAAAACGGACAAATCCTTTGGAGAATCACTTGTAATTATTGCATTATCAACTTCAGCAGAGCCAAGGCTATAACTCATACTAATAGGTGCCTCTGCTTTTATAGTTACTACATCTTCAGTAACTATATTAACAATAGTATTTATATCTGAACCTGCTGTTGCACCAACAATATGTACAGTTGCTTTTCCATAATTTTTAAAATCTTCTCCAATTGTAATTGAATTTCGATCACCAGATACAGTATTATTTATTTGTCCACCATTGGCAATGCCTTCAATTGCTACATTAACCTCACTTGATGTTCCACCAGTTTGCATTCCATCATCTGGAACAACACTATTATCAGGTAATATATAAATTTTTGCTTTAAATGTTACATTACCACTTTTAAAACTACTTGGCATAATAATTGTTCCGTCTGATGACATTTCAACACCAGTTAAAATACCATTAAAATATGCAACTATTGGATATACTACAATGGGTTCCTGAGGACCTTGATTTGAACCTGATGATGATTCAAAATTAAAATCCATTGTATGAACATTATTTTGTGTAATATCTAAATTAACTATATTATCCCCAGGAAAATAATTTGACGAACCATTATAAAAATAACTTGGTTGTCTGTTATATCCACTTTCTGAAGTTACTTCAACTGTTACTTGGTAAGTTTCTCCAGTATATTTTGGTAATTGAAATTCTATTTTATTATTATTAACTGTTGGCGTTAGTTCAGTATCCCCTATTTTAACTTTTGCAGTTCCAACAATATCTTCATCTATTTTATAAATTAATTTGTTTGTATCAGTTTCATCAATACTAATTGTATTACCATTTGATTGTAATACTAACCTAGTATTATCATCCTGTGCATATACCGTCAAGATTGGTGAAATTCCAATTGCCGAAACGAACAATCCTAATACAAGAAATAACACCATAATTTTTTTTGAATATCTTCTTAATATATTCTTTACTTTCTTCATTCTATCTCTTCCTTTCTAAAATTGCTTTATAATTCATTTTCTTCAAATAATATCATCACTCCTTAATAACAATATTGTTCAAATTACAATAATACAACTATATTATAGCAATTCTATATAATTTGAAAAACTATATTGCCCTAATTGTCAATGACAATTAGGGCAATAGAATATTATCTAAATAAATGTTATAATATAATTATAATTAATTAGATTGGTTGGTGTAAGAATGGAATTCAGCAAAAAACTAAATGAATATATAGAACAAATAAACTGTACATCAAAAGAACTAGCAGATGCATCTAACATATCTTCTGCCCTTATTAGTAAATATAGATCAGGCAGTCGTAAGCCTAGTTTAAAAAGTGGTAATTTCATCAATTTAGTAAATGGGCTTTATAATCTTGGTAAAGATAAAAAAATTGAAAATTGGAACTTAAACAATATTCAAGAATCATTAGAAAATATTTTAAATTCAAATCAAGTCGATTCCAACATATTAGCAAAAAATTTTAATGAAATAATTACACTTTTTAACGTGAATATATCAGAATTATCAAGAAGTCTTAGTTTTGATGCATCATATATTTCAAGAATAAGAACTGGTAAAAGAACTCCAGCTAATCAACTTGATTTTATAAATAATGTAAGCAAATATATAACCAAACATTATTATTCTGAAGATAATTTAAAAGTATTGTCCAATCTGCTAAATTGTGAAATTAATGATATAAAAGATAAAAAAGAATTCTTTTATCGATTAAACAATTGGATGTCTTCAAATACAAAAAGTAGTTCAAACAATATTGATTCTTTTTTAGCAAGGATGGATAATTTTAATTTAAGTGAATATATTAAAGTAATTCATTTTGATGAGTTAAAAGTACCATCTATTCCCTTTTTACTCCCAAAGTCAAAAAATTATTATGGAATAGACGAAATGAAAAATGCAGAATTAGATTTTTTTAAATATACAGTCTTATCAAAAAACAATAATCCAATTTTTATGTATAGTAATATGCCAATGGAAGATATGGCTAAAGATATAGATTTTGGAAAAAAATGGATGTTTGCAATTGCAATGTCATTAAAAAAAGGACTAACCCTAAATATGATTCATAATTTAGATAGACCGTTTTCTGAATTACTAATTGGTTTAGAAAGTTGGATTCCTATATATATGACTGGACAAATATCACCTTATTACCTAACAGAAACTCAGAGTAATACTTTTCGTCATCTTGATTATGTATCAGGTAATGTTGCATTATGCGGTGAATGTATTAGCACTCACCATAACAATGGAAAATACTATTTAACAACTAACAAAGAAGAATTAAAATATTATTCTAAAAAAGCAGAAGATATATTAAGTAAAGCAAAGCCTCTTATGAAAATATTTGAAAAAGAAAATCAAGATACCTATAATGCTAATTTAGTTGCAGAATCAAAAATAATTGGAGAAAGACATAATATTTTGTCAGCTTTGCCAATTTACACTTTAACAAGGGATTTGCTAGATAAAATACTTAGTTTTAATAAAGTTAGTACAAACGACAAAGAATTAATTTTGAACTTTTATGAGGATGAACTTAAAATAATAAATACTATATTATCACATAGTAAGATAATAGATGAATTTTCAGAATTAAATAAAAAAGAATTCAGCGAGATAAAACCTATTTTATCGTTATCTGGATTATTTTACGAAAAAAAAATATATTATTCCTATGAGCAATATAAAGAACATATTGAATTAATTAAACAGATCAACAAAAAAAATTACAAAGCAATAATTAACAATAACTTATCATTCAAAAATATCCAAATATTTATCCGTGAAGAAAAATGGGTTATGATTTCAAAAAATGACAATCCTACTATTCATTTTATTATAACTCATCCAAAATTATGTAATGCAATTGAAAACTTTGCTGCACCAATTATAGAATAAGTTGGGAGAATATATGAAAAAGAAATTAAAAATTAAGTGGAAAAATTTGTTATTATTTATATTATTTTTGCTATTCATAATCACTTTCATTTTTGGATTATTTAAAATTGGAAAATGGGTGTTAGATAATAACAATACTAATACTCAATTAGAAGATATATATAATAAGGTGAATATTGAAGAAATACCAGATAATGATAATACTGAAATAATAGAACAAACTGAAGAAGATAAATCTAATCCTTATTGGGATTATATAAAAATGAATTTAATAAATGTAGATTTTAGTGAACTTAAAAACATTAATAATCAAACTAAAGGATGGATACAAGTTAATGGTACTAATATTAATTATCCATTTGTACAAGCTGATAATAATAAATATTATTTAACACATTCATTTGATAAATCTTATAATCAAGCTGGATGGGTATTTCTAGATTATAGAAATAATATAAATAATCTAGAAAAAAATACTATTATCTATGCTCATGGTAGATTAGACAAAACAATGTTTGGATCGCTTAAAAATATTTTAACTAGTGGTTGGTTAGATACTTCAAATAACTATGTTATTAAATTATCTACTGAATCAGAAAATACTTTATGGCAAGTATTTAGTGTTTACCATATACCTACTACAAGTGATTATTTGCAAACTGAATTTAGTAGTGATGAATCATTTAATACTTTTACTAAAATGTTAATAGATAGAAGTGCTTATAACTTTAATACAAGTGTTAGTTCTACTGATAAGATAATTACTTTATCAACTTGTTATAATAATACTGATAAAGTCGTACTTCATGCTAAACTAATAAAACAAGAATCAAAATAATTAATAAATTTTATGATAGAAAATAAAAATATGTAATTCACTACATATTTTTTTGTGACATTAGTGACATTACATTTTACTAGGGTATACCTAAAATATAACGTCATAATGTCATTATTTAATTCTCTTTATTAATACTTTCATATTTTCTTTCTATTTCAGTTAAGTATCGATCAATACTATCAGCTTTATCTAATAATTCCTTATCAATATTTTCTTGCTCGTTTAAATATTTATGTATTTCACTAAAGGCTTCTTTTGTATCCAATGCAAGATGTCTTTTTTGATCAAGTTTAAAAAGCATATGTTTTTGTTCTTCCTTATATCCCTCTACTACTTTATCATACATCTCATAAGACACAATTATATTCTTTTCTCCATATTTAATAGTTTCATCAGAATAACCTACCATTTTAGCAGTATCTTTAAAGGATAAACCTAAATATTTTTCAAAGCCTTTTAAAGTCAAAAGTGCTGGTTTAATTCTTACTCCACTTTCTATATTATTAATTTCAGTATGACTAACATCACATAGTTCTGCTAGTTTTCTTGCTGATAATTTATTCTTTTTTCTAGCATCTTTTACAAGTTCGGAGATGTTATTTTTTTGTTTAAACATTTTATTCTCCCCTTTCAACATCTAAATTATATCACACTTTTTTAAACTTGTGAATATTTTTTTGGAAAGTAGTTGACAAAATAATTTTATTGAGGTAATATTTAGTTATGGAAATTAGTTTCCATTTTAGAAAGTGAGGTGATAATATGAAAGCAAATGAAACTTTAGAACTTATATCTAAACAATGGTGTAATTTAAACGATCTTATGGTACTAGGACAAGTTGGAAGAAACTCCGCTCTAAAAATTAAAAAAGAAATTAGAGATAAACTTACTAAACAAGGCTATAAAATACCAAATCACCTAGTCCCAATGAAAGAAGTTGTTGACTATTTAGATATTAATGTTAATTATCTTGAATCAAGATTAAAGGAAAGGAGATGATGACAATTGAGGTCAATTGAAGAAAAAAATATTAGTCAAAAAAAAGACAACATTATTGAAGATATAATGAAGTCCAAAGGCTTATATTGTTTAGTATCAAATGCAAAAGTAGGAAAGTCTATGTTGGCACTGCAACTTGCCTACTCTCTCACAACAAAAAAACAATTTTTAGGGCATAATACAATGTCCTCACCTATTTTATATATTAGCACAGAATCAGATTTTGGTCAAATACAAGATCGTATAAATACACTAGGGCTTGTATTCCCAAAAGATAGTTTATATATAATAGATAGAAATGGTAAGGGTGACATAAGTATCTTTGATTTTGAAGTAGATTTATACGAATTTTCAAATTATAAAAACGGTAAGTTTGTAATTATGGATATGTTAAAAGATATAAATTTAGGTATTGATTACGATATTAATAACTATCAAGATATAGGACAAAAACTTTTACCAAAATTAAGAAGTCTATGTGAAAAATATAATATTACAATTCTATTTACACATCATTTAAACAAAAGAGGAACTATTTTGGGAAGTACTGCTTTTGATGCTGTTGTAGATGGAAAATTAACTTTAGTTGAAAATAAAAACGATAAATCTTTAATTAGATTAAATATTATCAATAGAGATTTTCCAGAATTAGATATTCAATTAAGGAAAACAAGTAATCAGATATTTAATGTTATTAATCCTGTTGATGATGAAGAAATAGATTTCAATTTAACGAAATTGATAATATATGCAGGTATTCAGAAAGAATTTGATTTTACTTGTACCGAAATTATTTCTAAATTAAATTTGATAATCACACCTAAACAATTTGGTAGATTATTAAAAGCAAATATCAATTTATTAAAAAATGAAGGATTGTATATTACAGAGAAAAGAACTGGTCAAGCAAGATTATATCATGCAAAATATGAAGAAACTATTGATGAAAATGATTAATTATTTTTATCAATTATAAATAAATGAACGTGGCACGTTATGAAAATACTTTAGTATTTTTGTAAGTGGCGATAGTGATTATTATTTTTATTATTTAATAAAAATTAAATAATTATTAATTATAAATATCTTGTAGATATTTGGAATTAATCTTGTTGATAGCATTTGCCTATACCCTAAGTATAGACATTTGCTGAAACAAGCAAAAGGGTTTTTAGGGATAATCCCTAAACTCACAATTGGGCAATGCCCTAGTGAGATAGGTCATCAAATGACCTTTCGCACTAAAATAAATCTAAAGGAGGAATGAAATGTATGATGGTAATCAAGTACTAAGATTTGAAACCCAGTATAAAAAGAAAGATTTATATAATATTGGTAAAGAACTTTCTGATAGAAAAGGCACTGGTAATTACGATAAAGAAAGAACAAAATTTAATATAAAATATAAAACTATAACCGAAAGAAATTTATATCAAGAAGTATTTACTCAACTAAAAAAGCAAAATATTGAATATAACGACAAGGCTACTACCAACTTTATGAATGGTGCAGTTATTACAAGCGGACCTGAATTTTTCCAAAAATTAGGATTGAATTTTAAAGAAAGCGGAAGATTCTATGAAAAAGGTAAAAAGACTAACAAACCTATTCTAGTTCCAAACATTTTATCTGAAAAAGACATTCCAATTAAAGTAAAACAATTCTTTGATGACTCTTATGAATTTATAAAAAATGAAGTTGGTGAAAAAAATATTTTAACAGCAGAAGTTCATTTTGATGAAGATACACCACATATGCAAATATACTTTCTACCAGTAATTGATAAAGTATTAAAAAAAGTATATGAAACTGATAGTAACGGAAATTCTATCACAGTAAGAGTAACTAATAAAAATGGTGTTGAAGTAACAAGACCTATCACAAAAAAAGATAAGAATGGAAAAATAATTTATAAAGAAATTAAAGGTAACTTTCTTAATAATGATCAATTTTGGAAATCTAAAGGTGGAAAATTATCTTATGCTAAAATGCAAGATAAATTTAATATTTATATAAATGATAAAGGATATAGTCTATTCCGTGGAAGAATTGGTGGACATGAACAACATAAAACTAAAATAGAAAATCAAATTAATGAACTCTATGAAAAGTTAGATGAAGTAAGTATGGATTTAGAAAAAAATAAAGAACTAAATAATAAAGAATTAGAATTAACCAATAATCTTAAAAATATAGATAATAATATTATCTACTCACCTACTAAAAAAAAGTTAGGTGGATATAAAGAAGATGATGTAATAAAATTAATTGATTATGCTAAAGATATTGATAAAAGCAATAAAGTCAACATTAAAAATCTAAGTATTAAAAGCAATGAAGTATTATCTAAAAATATTCAAATAGAAAAATTAGTTAACGAAAATACAAAATTAAAGAGTGGCGAAGCATTAGTTGAAAAAGACAAAATTATTGCTAATCAAAAAAATATAATTAAAGAAAAAAACAATATAATAGATAATTTAGAAAATCAAATTGATTACTTAAAAAGCAAAGTAAATGACATAAAAGAAGAATTCTTTGAATTTTGCAATAAATTATGCAAAGCTATTGGGTATCTTCTAGGTAGAAAGAAAATCAAAGATAGAGATATAGATTATGATGAATATAGAGATATTGCTGATAATATTATTAATGATAATAGAAAAAAAGAAAAAGATAATGATTTTTGTAGATAGATCTATGTTAAAATACTATTTAGGAGTGCGTGATAGTTTTGTAAATAAAGGAGGAATGATTAAATGGCTACAAGACTATTAGAGCAATATAAATGGACAAAAGATAAACGTAAGTGGGTATTTTATACTTGGGTGACATCATTAGATGGTAAAAGAAAAAAATACACATCCAAAGCATATCATACTAAAAAAGAAGCACTCGAAGCAGAAAGAGAATTTGTTTCTAAAATAACAATTTATACTGAAGATAAAGGAATGACTTTTAAAGACTTATATCTTTCCTATTATGATTATCAAGAAGATAAAGTAAAAGCAACTACCCTAAAAACTTATAGAGATAGAATAAAATATATGCAACTTCTTGATAAAATTAAATTAAAAGATTTAAATGTCACACATTATGAATTATGGAGACGAGAATTATCAAAAGCAAACATTAAGGACTCAACTAAAAATGATATTCAAAAATTCATAAAAATAGTATTAAATTGGGGAACGAAAATGTATGGATTTGATTTTAGACTATTTTATAATAAAATAACAAGATTTAGTAATCCAAATGAAATAAAAAAAGAAATGGACTTTTATACTTTTGAAGAGTTTAAACAATTCATTTCTGTTGAAAAAGATATAAAGTTTAAATGTTTATATGAAACACTATATTATTGCGGACTTCGTAGAGGTGAAGCTAGAGCATTAACTTGGAATGATATAAACTTTGAAGATAGATTATTAAGAGTAAATAAAAACATAACTACAATTGGTAGTGAAAGTTCCCCTTATTTCTCTATTACAACGCCAAAGACTAAATCAAGTATAAGAACAATACCAATACCAGAAATTCTCTTAAATGACCTTAAAACACTACTAGAATGTGATAAAAATGATATATATGGATTTGAAAACAATTATTATGTATTTGGTAATGATAAACCAATAACTAATTCAAAAACAAGATGTCATAAAAATTCATTATGTAAAAAAGCAGGAGTTAAGCAAATAAGACTTCATGACTTTAGACATAGTTGTGCATCACTTTTAATTAATAATGGTGCTAATATAACAATGGTATCAAAATATTTAGGTCATTCTAAAATTGATGAAACCTTAAACACTTACTCACATATGTTCAAAAATAAATTAAATGATGTTGTAGAAACAATAAATAAATTGTCTTAAACTAAAATAAATTATCAAAAAACCACCAAACTGGGTAGTTAAATGGTGGTTAGAAAATATAAAAAGGTTAACAAACCCTTATAAAACAAAAGTATCCCAGCTCTCGCTGGGATTTCA
>JAUNSM010000050.1 GCA_030539215.1 Clostridia bacterium | reverse complement strand
TAAGATTACCAATAGATCAGATATATACTATTCAAGAAACTAAAACACTAGAAAACTATGTATTAAACCAAGATATTAAAACTGTGATATTAAAACAAGACCAAATAACTGATATCACTTTTACAAACGAAAAAATCAAAGGTTATATAGAAATAAGTAAAGCGAGTTTTAATGATAATGAATTGACAGGTTATGCTAAAGGAACATTGTTAGAAGGTGCAATTTTTGAAGTATATGATGAAGGTAATAATTTAGTGGATACTATTACAACAGATACAACAGGAAAAGGAATTAGCAGATTATTGGAATATGGAGAGTATTATATTAAAGAAAAGGATACTGGATCTGATTATTATTTATTAAACACAAACAAGTATGATGTGCAAATAAGAGAAAATATGAAAAAGGTTTCAGTAACAATAGAAAATGAGAGTGTAAAAATTGGATTAGACATAGATAAAAAAGGAATAATACAGTCACAAGCTAATGATGAAATAAAATATAGTTTTAATATATTAAAAAATACTTCAAATACATATTTAGATAATTTTACGTGGGAGGATAATTTACCATATCAGTATATTAAAATCGTAAAACTATTCACAGGAACATACAATCAAGATTTAGATTATATTGTAAAATATAAAACAAATAAATCAGATAATTATATTGTATATGGTAAATATAATACAAAGAAAAATAATTATATTGATTTTACAAAAATTGTTTTAAGCGAAGATGAGTATATAACAGATTATAAAATCGAGTTTGGAACAGTAATGCCAAATTTTGAAGCTATCGAAAAACCGTTTATATTTACAAAAGTATTAGAAACAGTAAATGAAAATGATAAATGGACTAATTATACAAAGCTAACTGGCAACTATTTAGAACACAAATTAGAAGATAAGGCAGAATGGACAACCATTTCATATTATAAAGAGTTAAAGATAAAAAAATTACCTAAAACGGGCTTCTAACAAAATTGTATGTATAGAGGAGTATTTATGAACAAGTATAAATTTGAAATAAGCAATCTGTTGTATGAAGTAGAAGGGTACTTTTATAATTTAAGAGATACATATTTCCAACAGATTAACAATACAAAAATAACACTTAAAGAATTAATAACATATGGATTTAATAGTATTAGGACGAAACAAGGAGAATATTTGGGATATGAAGAAGATGATTTTAATAATGAACAATTAGAAGTAATTGTGATACCATATAAATTATACACTGATATAGATGGATATACTTGTATTTTAACAGAATTTGCAAAAGCAGAAGACAGAGAACTATTTAACATAAAGCCAAACTGTAATTTGGAGGATTTTGAAGAAGAAATATAAAATGATTACTTAAAAAATAAAGGAAAAATTAAAAATATTTTTCCTTTATTTTTTGAATGTTTTATGGTAAGATAATTTTAAAGATGAAAAATAACAATGGAGCTATTTAATTGCAATATTGATAAAAGAAATATATATAAATAAAAATTGAATTAGAAGGAGAAATAAATGTTAGAGAATATAGAAATAAATTGCCATAGCAGTATAAAAATCAAAAAGAGTAAAATTATTTATATAGATCCTTATGAAATTGAAGAAAATAATAACGATGCAGATTTGATATTTATAACACATGGACATTATGATCATTTTTCCGAAGAAGATATAAGAAAAGTTAAAAATAAAGACACTATAATTATTATAACAGAAGATGTGCATACAAAAGCATTAAAATTAGGATTTAACGCTTTAGATGTTTATGTTGTAAAACCTAATGAAAAGTATAAAATCAAAAATATAGAATTTGAAACTATTCCATCATATAATACAAATAAGTCATTCCATCCAAAAGAAAATGAATGGGTAGGCTATATTATAAGACTAGATGGCATAACTTACTATATTGCTGGAGATACAGATATTACAGGGGAAAATAAAAAAGTAAAATGTGATATAGCATTTGTACCAGTTCGGAGGAACATATACAATGGATTTTAAGGAAGCTGCAAAATTAATAAATGAAGTAAAACCAAAGATTGCTATACCGATTCACTATGGTAGTGTTGTGGGTAAAGAACAAGATGCAGCAGATTTTAGAAAACTATTAAGAACTAACATAAAATGCGAAACACTGATGAAATAAGTATTACTCACATTCAAAAACCACTTAATATAAAAAATAAGGAAAGATATAAATTATTTTCCTTTATTTTTTTGTCATTTTATGGTAACATAAAAAGAAAAAGTTTTTAAAAATAGTAAAGGTTAAAATTATATGGAAAAAATAACAATAATAGTAGTGGATCAAAATGAAGAATTCTTTTTATATTTAAAAAACAGTATAAAAGTTTTTAGAGATATGGAAATAGTTTTGTGGGCAAAAGATGGGAAGAAAGCTATTGATGAAATTATTTGTTTTAAACCAGATATAGTAATATTAGATAGTGTTCTGACTACATATGATGGAATAGCTATTATAGAATACTTTCAATACAACAGGTCTTATAAACCTATTTCAATATGTTTATCAAGCATATATAATGAGAAAATTAAAAGTATGTATATAAACAGAGGGGCAACTTATTTCCTAGAAAAATATTATGATATAGGGGAATTAAGGAAGATATTAAAAAATCTATGCCAAGATATCTATAATAAAAAGGACAGTAGAAAAGCGAATTATGAAAAAGAAAAAATAGAGTTATTAAAACATATATCTATGATTCTATTAAAGTTAGGATTTAATGCAAGATTAAAAGGATATAATTTTTTAAGGGAAATCATTTTAATTAAATTAAAAAATAGAGAAATGAAACAAGTACAATTATATAGAGAGGTTGGGAAAATCTTTAAAATAGCGCCATCTTCTGTTTCTTCTACCATAAGAAACTCTATAAAAAATACCTACCAAAAAAATAAAGATTCATTTTTTTATAATATATGTTATAATCAAAATACATATCCAAACAACGAAGAATTCATAAATATTATTTTAGAAGAAATGATTGTATATTATGATATTTAATAGATTCAAAATATTAAAAGAGAGGAAAAAATAAAAGATGACAATGGAATTTGTATCAAATTACATAGATAAAAAGATAAATGCAAATCCAAATTTTATTAGATTCACATTTTATGAACTTAGAATAAAAGAAAATCTAACAGAATCAGATATGTTATCATTTATTTCTCTAGCTACTCAAAGACTAATAAATAATAGATATTTAGTGTATAGAACAAGTCAACAATATAAATTAAATGAAGAAATAAAAACAGTTAAAAGTAATGAATTACTCATTGCAATAAAATAAAGAGTAGGGAATTGATATGAAATTTGAAAAGCATTTATTAGAAGAACAAGAAGTAACTATAAATATTATATATTTAGAAGAAATTATAATAATCTATGCCAATAGAAAAGAAGTAATACAAAACTTAACAGAACAATTAGGAAAACCAACTAAAAAATATAAAAGAGGAAAGACATATTGGACTGCAGCAGAATGGAGATTAGATTTTTCACAAAAAGACATTATAAGTAAAATATTAAACAATGAAACTTTTATTGATGAAAAACTTAAAATCAAAAAAATAAATAGAAAAGAAAAAGAAGATTTTAAACAAATTAAATTAGAATTGTAGAAGGGAAAAAGATGATGATTGAAATAAAACAAATTTTAAAAAAAGAGAAATATATGGATTTATTATTAAAAGCAGATCCAAATGAAGAACTTGTAAAAAAATATTTAAAAAATTCAGAAATGTATGGACTATTCAAAAACAATGAACTTTTGTGTGAAGCAGTTATAATTGAAAATCGGAGATAATATATGTGAACTAAAGAATATAGCAACAAAAGAAGGAGAGGAAAGAAAAGGCTATGCAAAAAGACTTATAAAATATTTGTATTACACTTGTGGCAAAAAATATGGAACAATGAAAGTTGGAACAACTCAAAACAATATTCCATTCTATGTAAAATGTGGATTTACAGATTACTGGAGTACAGTTGAAAATTATTTTATAAATAATTACAAAGAAGAAATTTGGGATGGTGCTTTACAATGTAAAAACATGTACTATTATGCTATGACTTTACCAACAGAATTTAGAATTCTTGAAGTTACAACTAGCAATCGAGAAGCAGCTAATGATATTCTTAAAAATGAATGGGGAAGTACCAATATAATTTCAAGAGGAGAAATTATAGATGGAACTAAACTTAGTGGATTTATAGCATCAAATAATAAAGGAGAAATAATTGGATTAATTACTTATTTTATTTATCCAAACAATGTATGTGAAATATATTCTTTAAATAATTATGAAAAGAATATTGGGATAGGTACAAAGCTAATTGAAGAAGTTAAGAAAGTTGCAATTAAAAATAAATGCAAACTAATAAAATTAATAACAACAAACGATAATGTGGAAGCATTAAAGTTTTATCAAAAAAGAGGATTTAAAATTTTTAATATTTATATAAATTCAATAGAAATTTCAAGAAAACTAAAACCAGAAATTCCTCTATATGCGGATAATGGTATAAAAATAACAGATGAAATAGAATTAAGAATGGAGATTTTAAATGATTAAAAATATTTTTTTCGATATGGATGAAACTATATATGCAGAAAAAAATGCAAAAATAAAAGCCGAATCACAAGTAACAGAATTTATTGCTAAAAGTTTAAATATTTCTTATGAAGAAGTAAATGACAAATACATAAAAGTAAAAAAAGAGATATTTAGTAAAACTCAAACCGATCCAAATAGAAATAGTAGAACAAATTGGTATGAAAGTTTACTAGAAAACTTAAATTGTAAAATTATAGAACCAAAATTATTAAGTAAAAAGTATTGGGATGTTGTAAAAAGCAATATTGAATTGTTTGAAGATTTCAAACTAATTTTACCAGAACTTAAACGAAAGTATAATCTTTATATTATAACTGACGAATTAAGAGAAATACAAAATGAAAAATTGTTAGTCTTGGGAGTGAAAAACGATTTTAAAAAAAGCATATCATCGACAGATGTTGGAAAAATCAAACCAAATAAAGAAATATTTGAATATGCTTTAAGAGAAACTAATTCGGTAAAAGAAGATTCCTTAATGATTGGGGATAACCCAAGTAGAGATATAGAAGGAGCAAAAAGAGCTGGAATAAAAACAGTATGGCTTAAAAGAGGGAAATATTATTTTTATCCTTTAGAAGAAAAGAATACAGCGGACATTATTATTACAAATTATTTGGAGTTAATTAATAAAATTTTAAAATTACAATAAAAGGAGAAAAAAAGACTCATAGAAGAAAAGTCTTATGGACCTTTAGAAACAATTAGATTACTTAATATAAACGTATATGATAAAAATAATCAATTAATATATTCAGGAATAGTAGATAATGCACTACAAGAAATTAAAGAATTAAGATATACAAGAGTTGAAAATAATTCTGAAAATTATAATTATTATATTTAAAAAATCAATAGAATAAAAACAAAGTATTAATAATAAATACTTAATAGAATGCGATTGCCTTAGACAACAGTAGTTATTATTGACTTTTTTGTAAAAATATGTAATAATATACATGTGAAAATTTATTTTCATGGTACAGAAACTGATAGGTAATTAAGTATCAGAAATCTGTATGTTTGGTAGCTTGAAGCAAAAAAAATAAATCATAAGGAGGAAATTACTATGAATATGCTTCAAAGACAAAAAATCGAGTCCTTACTCCAAGCAAATCTGTTGGTATCAACTGGTTGCACAGAACCTATTGCTATTGCATATGCAGCAGCAATGGCACGGAAAACATTAGGAGAAACTCCGGTTTCAATTAATGTTAAATTAAGCGGAAACATGATCAAAAATGCGATGGACGCAGGAATCCCCGGCTCTAAGTATGTAGGAGCATCTTTTGTTGCAGCATTAGGAGCACTTTATGCCAATCCGGATAAAGGTTTTGAACTTTTGGCAGGATTGACAGAAGAACAGCAAGATGTTGCATATGAGTTCTCACAGAAACACGTCAAGATTGAACTTGCTAATACCGACAAAAAACTTTACATTGAAGTATCGATTGATGGCGGTATATGCAAAATCGAAAGCTGTTGTACGACACGATGTTGTAACAACGCAAAAGTAATAGTTGCAGATGGACATACATCCATTCACACTATTGAATACAATGGGGAGCCAATTACAAACATTTCACTTTCTACAAAGAAAGAAGAATCTTCAAACGATGCACTTAAAGATGTGACTTTTTCAATAAAAGATGTCTTTCAGTTTGTAAAAGAGAATGAAGATTTTTCAAAATTTAAGGAAGCCATTAACATTAATAGCGTTCTTAGCAATGAAGGCACAACTAAATCTTGGGGATTAGATGTCGGAAAAATCCATCCTTTTGGTCAGGAAACAACTTTCTCAAGAATTGTCGCAGCTGCGACATCTGGTGTTGATGCAAGAATGTCCGGTGCACAATTTCCGGCAATGGCATGTACAGGTAGTGGAAATCAGGGAATTACTGTTACCCTTCCAATTTATCAGTTAGCAAAAGAACTGCATAAAGATGAAAAAGAAACCTTAAGAGCTGTAGCGGTTGGAATACTGGCTGCAATATATATTAAACAGAACTTGAGTGTGCTTTCTCATTTGTGTGGTGCTGTAGTTGCTAGTGCTGGAGCATCAGCAGGAATGGCATATATGATGGGAGGAGATTACAGAGTTGCTGAAAAAGCAATTCAGAATGTACTTTCTTCTGTAGTAGGAATGTTTTGCGACGGAGCAAAGTCAACATGTGCATTAAAAGTTGCTGCATGTGTTTCTATGGCAATTTATGCAGCAAATCTTGCCAATACTGATACTGGCTATATTAACTCTAAAGTTGGCATTGCATGTGAAGACCTTGAAGGAACAATACGAAACATCGCAGAAATTGAGAAAAAGTCAGCTACAATAATGGACGATACAATTCTCGATATTATTACTCGCTAACCAAACTGCTATAGAAGTGCTTTGCACTTCTATAGCTATTTAATAAGGAGATTATATAAATGATTAAACTAAAAAATATATGTTTTACAAGAGAAAATAAGAAAATATTAGATAATGTAAATTTAAGTATAGATACAGATAAATTCATAGTTATCACAGGGCCAAATGGTTCAGGAAAGTCAACTTTGGCAAAAATAATTATGGGAATTGAAAAACAAGATTCGGGACAAGTTATTTTTAACGGACAAGATATAAGTAATTTAAATATAAATGAAAGAGCTAATTTAGGGATGGGTTATGCCTTTCAACAACCTGTAAAATTTAAAGGACTAACAGTATATGACCTTATAAAGTTATCTTCTAAAAAAAGTATTACTAAAAATGATGCTTGTGACATATTATCTACAGTAGGACTATGTGCTAGAGAATATGTAGATAGAGAAGTAAATTCTTCTTTATCTGGAGGAGAATTAAAAAGAATAGAAATAGCTTCTGTTGTAGCAAGAGGGTCAAGTTTAACAATATTTGATGAACCAGAAGCAGGAATAGATTTATGGAGTTTTAATAATTTAATAAATCTATTTGAAAAAATGAGAAAAGAAATAAAAGGTTCAACTTTAATTATTTCGCATCAAGAAAGAATTTTAAACATAGCTGACCAAATTGTGATTTTAAACAATGGAAAAATTGAGAAAATTGGAGATAAAAAAGATATATTAGATAAAGTATTCACAGAATCAACATGTTGCAAACTTAAAGGAGGTGCTTGCTAATGGATAATATAGACAAAGAATTGTTGAAAACAATATCAGACTTAGAAGAAACACCAACTGGAGCTTACAATATTAGAAAAAATGGAAAAGGGATAGAAAGAAAAGTAAATAGCAATGTAAACATTGTTTCAAAAACAGATGTATCTGGAATAGATGTAATT
Source organism: Clostridia bacterium (assembly GCA_030539215.1). Taxonomy (GTDB): domain Bacteria; phylum Bacillota; class Clostridia; order TANB77; family CAG-508; genus CAG-452. Next base: position 2,892 of record JAUNSM010000050.1, on the reverse strand, counting down.
GTAAAAGAAGATTCAAAACTAGAAATAGTTCATATTCCTGTAATTATTACAGAGAGTGGACTAACAGACTTAGTATATAATGATTTTTATATAGGTAAAAATGCAAATGTTGTAATAATAGCAGGCTGTGGTATACACAATGACCATCATCAGGATTCTGAGCATGATGGAATTCATAGATTTTTCGTAGAAGAAGGAGCAAAAGTAAAATATATAGAAAAGCACTATGGTGAAGGTAGCGGAAAAGGAAAGAAGATATTAAACCCATTAACAGAGGTTACATTAAAAGATGGTGCAACAATGGAAATGGAAACTTCTCAAATAAAGGGAGTAGACTCAACGATAAGAACAACAAAAGCAATTCTTGAAAAGAATACAACATTAGTAATCTCAGAAAAAATAATGACACATGGAACCCAATTTGCAGGAACTAATTTTGAAGTACAATTAAATGGCGAAAATTCAAGTGCACAAGTAACATCAAGATCTGTTGCAGTTGATGAATCACGTCAAAAATTTATATCAAAAATATTAGGAAATGAAAAATGCTTTTCACATGTAGAATGTGATGCAATAATAAAAGACAAAGGGTCAGTTACATCAATACCAGAAATCACAGCAAATAATGTAGAAGCAAATCTAATCCACGAAGCAGCAATAGGAAAAATAGCAGGAGAACAATTAACAAAACTAATGACATTAGGTTTAACAGAAAAAAATGCTGAAAACGAAATTATTAATGGATTTTTAAAATAAAGTAAAGGGAGAATTGTTAAAACAATCTCCCTTTACATTTGTGGCTACCAGCGCAATTCAAATTTTGTTTCCGATTCAGGTGTAGGATGCTGTACCTCGTAAAAACAACCAGCATCATAGTTAATAGGCTTATTTGGACAAAGATAGTAACCATAGGATTTAAGCCAAAGTCTAACATTTTGATGCAGGATAGTACTGAATTCTAACGAAACATAGAATTTACCAGAATTAATACCAGAAAGCAGTTGCTTTTTGCAGTATAGTTCTTGAAATTCTATCAACTCACAAACCGTTAAAGTATTTAACTGCTTAGAATTATACAATGATAATTTTGCTTTCTCATTTAATGATAATTCTTGCAATTTAAATCTTTTCCGATGATTGAGAGCATCTTCGCTTAGAAAACGAGCTTTTTGAAAATCTAACAATTGAACCTGATTACAAATTGCCATCTAAAAGACCACCTTTCAAAAATTTATAGACTTTCGTCTACATAAAACAATTATATCATATGTAAAATAAAAAAGCAAAAATGCAAAAATGTGAAAATGCAGAAATATAATTGACAAATATTTGGTGAAGTGCTAAAATATATTGTATTAAATGGATAAAGGAGATAATTTAAATGAAAAAATATATATTGAATTGTTGTTGCTGTTGTAGATAATACTCTTACCTATTGTAGGTACGAGTGATTTTGTGCCTGCAACAAAGATATATATTGTTTCTATATTAAATATATATATTAAGTTATGCAGGTTGCATAACTTTTTTTAGTAACAAAAAAATATTTAAAAGAATAAAATAACAAATAAAATAGGGGGATATTATATTATGAATATTAAAATAGGAAATACGCCAATGATAAAAATCAAATATGAATATAAAGGAAAAGAGGATTTTGTTTTCTCAAAACTAGAATCATATAATATTACTGGTAGTATTAAAGACAGAGTAGCATTTTATATGATTAATAAGGCGTATGAAAAAGGAATTTTAAAAAAAGGAATGAAAATTGTTGAAGCAACGAGTGGAAATACAGGAATTGCACTTGCTGCAATAGGAAGGTATTTTGAAAATCCAGTTCACATATTTATGCCGGATTGGGTAAGTAAAGAAAGATTTGACTTAATGAAAATGTATAATGCAGAAATAACTCTTGTTTCAAAAAAAGAAGGAGGTTTTAAAAATGCATTAGAGAAAGCAAAAAGATACGCAAGAGAAAACGATGCATTTCTTACAAATCAGTTTTCTAACGAAAACAATATATTAGCACATTATGAAACAACAGGAAAAGAAATTATTGAAAAAATAGGTAATAATATAGGAGGATTTGTTTCAGGGATAGGAACAGGTGGAACTTTGATGGGAGTAGGAAGAAGACTTAAGGAATTTGACAAAAATATAAAAATATATGCTTTAGAACCAGATAAAATGCCTATATTATCTCAAAATAAGATAATTGGAAATCATAAAATAGAAGGAATTGGAGATGATTTTATCCCTGAAATTGTTAATAAAGACATCATAGATTTTATTTATGTGATTAATGATGATGACAGCATAAATATGTCAAGAAGAATTGCATTAGATTTAGGAATAGGTGTTGGAATTTCTTCTGGAGCAAACATGATTGCGAGCGTTTTAGCGAAAGAAAGTAATAATAAAAAAATAATAACAGTATTTCCAGATGATAATAAAAAGTATTTATCAACTGAACTGGTAAATCCTATAGATGAAAATCCTAATTACATTTCAAATAAAATAAAATTATTAGATTATGAATTTGTTGCAGATATATAAAAATTCGATACGAATACAAAATATATTAAACTAGCTTTAAACAAAAAAACAAAAAAATTTTTAGAAAAGTGTTGACATAATATAAAAAATAAATTATAATGTTTCTAGCGTAAAAATTACTTTTTATGCGTGGCGCCATAGCCAAGAGGTTAAGGCACGAGTCTGCAAAACTCTGATCGTCGGTTCGATTCCGATTGGCGCCTCCAAAAGAGCTCTGAAATCAGAGCTCTTATTGTTTATAAAAAAATAAATAAAAAACAATAAAAAAATCTGAGACAAAAACAATAAAAAAATCTGAGATTTGTAGTATTACAATAGATGTGAAACAAAAAT
>JAUNSM010000049.1 GCA_030539215.1 Clostridia bacterium | reverse complement strand
CCAATGGTTTCATTGATTGCCATTTTTTTCTCTCCTTTTCTTTGGTTTTTGCAATTGCTGTGATTACAGGTTGCGGGTCGCCGAGGGCGGCGACACCCTACGTTTTTTTGCAATGTGTTTGTTGCTTTTTCTATTTTTATTTTATATGAAAATTTTGTTTTTGTAAATAGTTTTTTGTGAAAAATTTTCCCTTTTTTTCTCAAAGGAAAATAAAGTATAGGATGGAAAAATTTTTTAGAGAAAGGCTATATGTTTTTAAGCCTAAAAAATCTACTGCCTGTCTCTATATGCCTATTTTAATTATTAAAAACCATTATCCAATAACTATATTTTCATATAACATTTTTCTTTTATAAATTTTTTTATTTTATTTTCTTCTTTACCTTCATAATATAGAATAAGTAAATCTTTAAATTCTTGCGTTAATTCTGCTGGAATTGCTATAATTCCTTTTCCTTTTGAAATTAAATAATGATTACTATATATTACAGATGTTCTTTTATTTCCATCAATAAATACTTGTTTTTTCATTGTGTATAATAAAAGTTCAATTGCTTTGTTAACATCATCTATTTCTCTATTAAAGATTTCTTCTAATTCTTCTTTTATTACACTTTCAATAGGTAAATCTGGTTTCCATGTTGTTCCACCTATTGTTACCGGAACATTTCTTACTTTACCTGCTGTATAATAAAATCCCTCTTCTACCATTTTATTTATTTCACATAATAAAGCAAAGTTTGTATCATTTAAAATAACATTTTTGTTTAATATAAATTCCCAAGCATGTTTTAAATTTACTATTTTTAATATATCTTCAGATGTCATATTATTTACTTTTCCACCTTCAATAATGCTTTCTGTATCTGCAAATGTAGTTGCAACGCCTTCTAATATAGCTTGTTTATAAATTGTATCTACCAAATGTCTTTTAGCAAAGTCTATGTTTTGTTCTACTTTTTCAGAAAGTTCTTCTTCAACGTAATTAAATTGTTTTAATTTTTTTGTTATTTCCCTTATTTGTTTTTTTAATTGTTTTGCTTTAATACTATTATTTAATACTAGATTATATAATTCATCTGAATATTCTCCAACATATCTAGTTAAAACTACTCCATCTTCTCTATAATGCACATATATATATTTATTTGAATTATTTTCTCTTATTTCTACAGCTCCATAGGCAATAGATTTTAATTCATGTTCCAAAATTTGTTTATTTTGTAAAAGATTCATAATCTCAATCTTCTCTTCCATGATTTTCCTCCTTATAAATGTGAAATATTCTTGTTGGATTTGTTTCACATTTATATTATATCACAATTTTTTAAAAATGTGAAACTTATTTATTGTATTTTTTTAGATTTGTTTCATATTTTTAAAAAATCTATGGTTTTTAATAATTAAAGTAAATTCCTATATAATAAAAAAACCAGTATCCAAATACCAGTTTTTTTATTACTATTTATTTTTAATAATTACATTCCAAATGACATATATATTTTTGGGTCTACATTAATATTATCTTTTATAATTTCAAAATGCAAATGTGGCTCATCAATTATTTCAAATGATGCTGAATTTCCTACTGTTGCTATGCTTTGTCCCTTTTCTACTTTTTCTCCTTCAGATATAAATTCTGTGGTAAGCAAATTAGAATATATCGATTTAAATCCATTTACATGTTCTATTACTACTGTTAATCCATATCTTGGATCATTTTTTATTGAGCTTACACTTCCAGCTTCTGCCGCTTTAACTACTGTAGTTCTATTTGCTTTTATATCTATTCCTAAATGTGTAATCCATTCCTCTAATGTTTCTGAGTAAATTAAAGAATCTTTTGCAAATTCTCTCATAACTTCTCCTTCTACTGGTGAAATAAATTCTGGATCTTTTATTATTACTGGCTCAACATTTGTTTGTACAGTTTCCTGTACATTAGTTATGTTTTGCTCTGTCTTAGTTTTAACTTCTTCTATTTCCTCTTGTTTGTTTTCTATAGTATTAATTGCTTCTTCTATGGTTTTTCCAATGTCTGTACTTGCTTGTTCTAACTCTGTATTTATTATGCTAGTATCATTTGGTACTAAGTCTGCTATTTTTTCTGTTGTTAAAGAACTATAATTATCTAATTTATTGTTATATATGATAAATGTTATAACAAAAGTAATAAATATTATTAATAATGTTCCTCCTGATAAATAAAATAAATATTTAACATTACTATTTTTTTCTATCTTTTCTCTTCTTCCTCTTCTCATTGGTTCCTCCTCACTTTTTCTTTAGTAAAATTATTTCCCTTTTTTGGAATTTTATTCATTTAAATATTTGTAATTTCAACTCCACTATAATAGTGTTTTATAATTTCTTCATAATTATTACCTTGTTTTGCCATGCTATCTGCACCAGTTTGGCTCATTCCTACTCCATGCCCATACCCTATTACATTAAATTTAATATTTTCTTGTTCAACAATTATTTCAAATCTAGCAGATTTTAAGCCAAATATAGCCCTAATTTCTACACCAGATAAATTTAAATTTCCTATTTTTATTGTTTTTATTCTATTTCCTTCTGTATATTCTAAAATTTCAATTTGATTTTCTGTATTAAAATCAATATTAAAATCGCTATGATATTCTTTTATTTTAGATATAAACTCCTCTTTTGTAACTACTAAATCAGAACTATATTGTTTATATATGTCTTCTCCAGAAGTTTGAACAGTTTGCAAATATGGGTAGTTTTCTCCTCCCCACACATCTGTTGCAGTATCTGTTTTACCACCACTATTTGAATGAAAAAAAGCATTTATTGGTTTTCCTTCATATATTACAATTTTACCCTTTGTGCTGTTTACTGCTTCTTCTATTTTATTCCAATTTGAATTTCTTTCTTCTTCATTCCATTTGTTTAATCTATCTTCTTTAGATATCCAAGCTTGACAACAAGTGGAGTCATCACAAATATTAGCATTTTCATGTTTACTTTCATTTGTGATTTTGTACATTGTATATGTTCTTGCAACTACTGCTTGTGCTTTTAATGCTTCTTTTTCAAAGCTTGCTGGCATTTCGCTAGATACAACACCTAATAAATAATCGTCTAATTCTAATTCTTCTACCTCTCCTGTGCTAGTATGTAATAATTTTACTTTATTATATTGTCCATAATCATATGGAATTACTTCATCTTGAAGGTTTAATTCATTATTTGATATTACTTTTTTGAGTAAATAAAATAGGTATTAAAAAGCATAATAATACCAAACACAAAATATATAATACAATTCTTTTCATAAGTTCTCCTATACTCTAATGAAATATCATATTTATATATTCTATATTTGGTAATTTTTTCCTTTGCTTAAATTTAAGAGGTTTTGTCTTTTTTAAACGAAAGTAATACTCTATGTGTTTGCTATTTCTATATTTACATTTCTTCCTTTTATTTGTTTTCCTTGCATTCCTATTAATACATCATTTACATGTTCGGCTGGAATGTCTACAAATGAAAATTTATCCAATAAATTAACTCTTCCTATATCTTCTCCTGATATAACAGCATTTGCAGCAAAACTTCCTACAATGTCTTTTACCATAATTTTATCTTTTTTTCCTACATTTACAAATAGTCTTACATTTCCATTTTCGTCACTGCTAAAATCTTTTGTTTCTTTTTTCACTTTTTTGTTTCCAATAATTATTGTTAATAATGCCTTTGCAATTGTATTAATATCATTATTTTCGTTTAATAAACTTTCAATTATTGCTGTATTTTCAAATTCATTTTTGTCAATTACTTCTTGAATTCTATTTATAATTTTTTTATCTTTTATTTTTTGTACTTGTTCTAGTGTTGGCATTTTTCCTTGCTTAATTTTAGTGTTGGCATATCTTTCTATATCTCTTAATTTATATTTTTCTTTTCCTGTATATAAGGTATATGCAACACCACTCATTCCATTTCTTCCAGTTCTTCCAATTCTGTGTACATAATATTCTTGTTCCTGTGGTATATCATAATTAATAACAAGCTCTAAATCTTTTACATCAATTCCTCTAGCGGCAACATCTGTTGCTACCAAAACCTTTATTCTTCCTGATTTTAGTCCCTTCATTATTCTATCTCTTTGAATTTGTTTAATATCTCCATGTAGAGCCTCTGCCTTATATCCTTTTGCTTTTAAACTTTCTATTATATCATCGACTTTCTTCTTTGTATTGCAAAAGACTATAGCTTTTTTAGGGTCTATAACATCTATTAATCTAAAAACTGTTTCATCCTTCATTTTGCCCTTTACTTCTAAAGATACTTGTTCTATATTTTCTACTGTTAATTCTTGTGCTTTTATTTTAACATTTTTCGGTTCTTTTAAATATTTTTTTGTTATACCCATTATTCTTTTGTTCATTGTTGCAGAAAATAATACTGTTTGTCTATTTTCCGGAACATCTTTTAGTATTGTTTCAATATCTTCTTCAAATCCCATATTAAGCATTTCATCTGCTTCATCTAATACTACTATTTTAACATGATTTAATTTAATAGTTTTTCTTCTCATATGGTCCATTACTCTACCTGGTGTTCCAATTATTATTTGTACACCTTTTTTTATTGCCATTATTTGTCTTTCAATTGCTTGTCCTCCATAAACAGCTAAACATTTTATATTATCATCATATTTTAAAAATTTTCTTAATTCTTCTGTTACTTGTACAGCTAATTCTCTTGTAGGACACAATACTATACTTTGAATTTCTTTAGATGTTTTATCTATTTTTTGTATTATTGGTAAACCATATGCTGCAGTTTTTCCAGTACCTGTTTGTGACTGTCCTATTATATCCTTTCCTTCTAATATGTATGGTATTGTTTTTTCTTGAATATCTGTTGTATCTATATACTCATATTCCTTTAGTGCTTTTTTTACATTGTCTGATAAATTTAATTCATCAAATTTCATTTTTTCTTTTTCCATTTTCTATTTACTCCTTTAAATTGTTTTTTGACCGCAAAAATACCTAAAAACAAATATATAAAATCTGTTTTTAGGCAATATAACGACTTTTTTATTAAACAAATTAAATATACTTTTTTATTATATAGAAAAAATCGGCTTTTATCTTTACCCCATATAAGATTTTTCCGTATATAACAAGGTTAGGCTACATTCATCAGCCCGAGCGAAGCGAGTGGCATGTATTTTACACCTTCTTCGAAGACTAACTTAGCAAAATGCCTTTTTTATTTTTTCGACTGTAGTATTATACCACATATTTAAAAAAATAGCAAATTTAATACTTGTATGCCTTGCGTTTGGCGGAGTGGGTGGGATTCGAACCCACGTGTCACTATTAATGACTAACTGTTTTCGAGACAGTCTCGTTATGACCACTTCGATACCACTCCATTTTTTTGTTATTTGTATATGTTAATATATTTTTAATACTTTATACAATGTATAAAATTTTATTGTTTGGAAAATATTTTGCCATTGTTTTCCTTAAAAAATCTTCTCCTTCTGCTCTTATTTCCTTTTTATAACTATATTTCCCTCTACCTCTTCCTGTCATTATATCTGGGTTAAATAAGTTTATAGCATTAGGAAAAGCTTCTTTATTTATCATTTTATGCACATAACTATATGTCATAAATATTAATTCAAATATAGCCTCTTTTTTTACTCGCTCACTTAATTGTTTAGATAATTTTTCAATTAGTTTTTCATATAGCTCCTTCCAATTATCTACTAATACAATTGGAGCAATAAGTATTCCTACTTTGTATCCTGCTTCTTTTAATTTATTTATTGCATTAATTCTTTGTTCTAATCTGGAAGTTCCAAATTCTATTTTATTTATTATTTCTTCTGGATTCATACTCATTCTTATTATAATTTTTCCATTATGGTTTAAATTTAAAATAGGGTCAACCATATCAAATTTAGTAGGAAAAGTTAAATATCCTTGCTCTGCTTTATTAAAATTTTCTATTGTCCATATTAAATTATTTGTTATAGTGTTTTCTAAAATTAAGTCACTATTACTTCCTATCTCAAATGTTAATTCTTTTTCACTTTTATTTGACACTTTTATTATTTTGTCTAACATTTCTTCTCTGTTTACAAACAACCTTAAATATGAACATTTATTATAATTGCATACTAAATAACAATACATACACATTGCTGTACAGCCTGATGATGTGTATGGTACTAAAAAATCAGATACTTTATAATTTGGAACAAATTTATGTGTTTTTCTAATTCCAATTATTATATTTTGCTTCATATTTGCAAATTCACTATTCGAATTTTTTCTTAATTCTTCTATATTGTTATGATTTTCTATTTGTATTAATTTAACTCCTTGTCTTTCATAATCATCTAATAATCTTTTTCCTAATTCATAGTCTTTTGACTTTGTTTCAAAATACACTGTTTTTGGTATAAACATAAAAACCTCCATTCCAACAATTAAAATTGTTAGTTTAATTATGTAATGTTTTTGCTCTTATTTATGTTTACCCTAATTCAAAATATTATAATAATTTTATTGTATTACCATATAATTGTATAAAGGAGTTTTTATGTTTAATTTATTGGCAGGTATCCTAATTGGTGCAGGTGCAATACTTCCTGGAATAAGCAGTCGGCGTTTTTTTATGTTGTTTTGGATTATATGAAAAAATAATAAATTCTGTTTTACATTTTTTTAAAGATATAAAAGGTAATTTAAAATTTATTATGCCAATTGCAATAGGCACATTTATTGGAGTAATTTTATTTGGAAATATACTTAAATTTATATTCAACAAGTTTTACATGCCAACTTCCTTTGCTTTTATTGGTTTAATTTTGGGTAGTATTAATTTAGTAATAAAACAATCTAATATTAAAAAAATTACATTTTCACATTTATTATGTACACTAGTTACTCTTTCTTTTAGTATATATTTAATATCTTTAGAAAACTCTTTAAATATAACTTCTTATATAAGCTCTAACTCTTATTTAATATTAGCTGGCGTTTTTATGTCACCTGGAATTGTAATTCCTGGTGTTAGTAAAACTGTTATATTAATGCTACTTGGTATATATCAAATATATTTATCCGCAATTTCAAGTTTAAATTTATCTATTTTAATTCCTATAGGAATAGGTCTGTTGATTGGTGGAGTTTTGTTTTTGTGTATAATTAATTTTTTATTCAAATTTGCAAAATCGCACACTTATTTTAGTATACTTGGATTTATTATTGGTTCAATATTTATAATATATCCTGGTTTTTCTTTTGATATTGAAGGATTAATTTCTATTATATTATTAATTTTTTGTTTTATATTAGGATGTAAATTATCTAAATTTGAAACTAATTAAATTACTCAAATTTATCTATTACTTTTATCTGATTTCCTCTTAAAAAATCTGGTACACTCATTTTTTTTGCATTTTCTCCTTGAATTTCTAAAACTTTTAATATACCTTCTTTTGTCATTATATATATTGCTTCTTTTTTATCTATATACAAAATTGTTCCTGATTCTATTTCGTGAAATCTATATTCATAATCCTCAAATTCTTTATATTTTTTTATGAATTCTTCTATGCTAATATTATCTACTTTCCAAAACTTCACTTTTTTTTCGTTAAAAATACTATAAGCTCCCATTATAGGATTTAAACCTCTTACTAAATTTTTAATTTCTTTAGCTGTTTTATTTGCCCAATCTATTTTTGATTGTTCTTTTTTAAGCATTGGTGCTATTGTATAATTATCTCCTTGTTTCTTTCTTGGAGCATCTTTGTTTTCTATTTGTTCTAAAGTATCTACTAACAATTTTGCACCCATTTTAGATAATCTATTCCATAATTCCCCTGAGGTTTCATCTTTATCAATTTTACTTTCTTTTTGCAATATTATATCTCCTGCATCCATTTGCTCATTTAAATACATAGTTGTAACCCCAGTTTTTTCATCTCCATTTAAAATTGCCCATTGTATTGGTGCACTTCCTCTATATTTAGGAAGTAATGATGGATGTACATTTATCGTGCCATATTTAGGAATTTCTAATATTTGTTTTGGAATAAGTTTTCCATAAGCCACAACACATATTATATCTGGATTTATTTTTTTAATAATATTAGTTATTTCTTTATTATCTTTCAATTTTTCTGGTTGGTATATAGTAATGTTTTTATCTAATGCATATTTTTTAACTTCACATGGCAATACTTGCATTCCTCTTCCTTTTGGCTTGTCTGGAACTGTAATAACAGTAGCAATGTTATGTCCTGCATTATATATAGCTTCTAATGAGTCTTTTGCAAAATCGGGTGTTCCCATAAATACTATTTTTAACATCCTTTAACCTCCAATAATCTTGTCTATTCTTGAGTAATTAGTTCCAAAGTTCCTGGTATTATCTTATCAATAAAAACCTCTCCATTTAAATGGTCTATTTCATGGCATATTGCTTGTGCAAGTAAATCTTTTCCTTTTACTTCTATTTTTTTCCCATCTTTATTTAATGCTTTTATTGTAACTTCTTTTGGTCTTAATACCTTTGCAAATTTGTTAGGAAAACTCAAGCATCCTTCTTCTACAGTTTGTTCTCCTTTTGTTTTTATTATTTCTGGATTTATTAATACAAATGGTTCTACTCCTTCTTCATATGTATCTATTACTATTACTCTTTTTAATATTCCAACTTGAACAGCTGCAAGCCCTACTCCATTTAGTTTGTGCATTGTTTCTAACATATCTTCGGCTAATTCTCGTATTTTTTCATCAACTATTTCTACTTCTCTTGATTTTTTTTTTAATATTTCGTCTCCTTCTGTTCTTATTATTCTAATTGCCATAATTTTTCCCCCTTCAAAACTTGCAAAGCAAATTTTGCATTGTTATATTAATTATACCTCTAATTCATATTATTTGGATTAATATCTGCTATTACTCTGGTATTTTTTAACTTTAAGTCATAATACTCATTTAATGAATTATTTATTATATTTATTATATTATTACTTAATATGCATTTCCCAATTATTCTCCATCTGTATTTATTTTTTATTTTACTTATTGGAGCTATAACTGGATTATATAACTCAATTTTTACATTACAATTTTTTATATTTTTTTGTAATATATTATATAATTTTTTAGCTGCAATTTGTACTTCATCTTTATTTGTTGAATTAATTCCAAACATTATTATATCGCAAAACGGCGGATATTTCAACTGTTTTCTAAGTTGTATTTCTATATTATAAAAATCATCATAATTTTGTTTTTTTGCACACTCTATACAAAAATTTTCTGGGTTGTATGTTTGTATTATTACTCTTCCTTGTTTTTCTCTTCCTGCTCTACCAGCTACTTGTGTTAAAATTGCAAAGGTTCTTTCATTTGCTCTATAATCCTCTATATTTAGACTATCATCTGCTGCTACTACTCCAACCAATGTTACATTAGGAAAATGATGCCCTTTTACTACCATTTGTGTTCCTATAAGTATATCTATATTTTCATTTTTGAATTTATTTAATATGTTCTCGTGAGAATTTTTTTTACTTACTGTATCTATATCCATTCTTATTGTAGTAGCTTTTGGAAATAATTTTTGTATTTCACTTTGTAGTTTTTCTGTACCTGTTCCAAAATATTTAATATTTTTGCTTTTGCAACTAGGGCATATATTCACGTTTTTTATTTCATATCCACAGTAATGGCATTTTAATGTGTTTGTATATTCATGATATGTTAAACTTATATTACATCTTTTACATTTTACAGTATAACCACAATCTCTGCACATTACAAATGTTGAAAATCCTCTTTTATTTAAAAATAAAATGGTTTGCTCTTTAGCATTTAAATTTTTTTCCATTTCTTCATACAATTTATTGCTTATTATAGATCTATTTCCATTTGATAGCTCTTGTCTTAAATCTATAATGTGTACATCTGGAAGTGAAGCTTTATTTGCTCTTTTTGTAAGGGTAATTAACTCTACTTTTCCGTGTCTTTGACTTTGTAAATTCTGCTATAGAAGGAGTAGCACTTCCGAAGCACTAATGGTATATTGTTTTGCTTTGCCAAATACCTTGAAATATCTTTAGCATTAAATCTAGGTGACATTTCTGATTTGTATGAGGAATCATGTTCTTCATCTATAATTATTATTCCTATGTTTTTTATAGGTGCAAATATTGCAGATCTTGCACCTATTACAATTTTTGCTTTATTATCATTTATTTTTTGCCATTGGTCATATCTTTCGCCTATTGAAAGTTTACTATGTAATACAGCAATACAATCTCCAAATCTTGCTGAAAATCTATCTACCATTTGAGGAGTAAGTGATATTTCTGGTACTAAAACAATTGCTGTTTTATTTTTATTAATTACATTATTTATTAATTGTAAATATATTTCAGTTTTTCCGTGAGCCTGTTACACCATAAATCAAAAATTCATTATATTTACTTACACTTATTTTTTTGTATGCCTCCATTTGTTCTTTAGTTAAAATAAGTGCTTTATCTGTTATTATATTTTTATTTATAAATGGATTTCTTTCTATTTTTTCTTCTATTATTTCTAAATATCCGTTTTTTTCTAATGTTTTTATTATGTTTCTGCTAGTATCAGTTATTAATTCTAAATCTAAAATATGTATTCCTTGATTTTCAAATAAAAATTTAAGTATTCTTTTTTGTTTTTCTGATTTTATATTTTGATTTTCAATATCAAATTCTATTTCCTCTATTTCTTTTTTTAAATATACCATATAACCAGTTTTTTCTTTTATTCTGTTTTCTAAGTTTTTAGTACTACTTCCTGGTGGTAGCATTAATTTTATACAGTCTGATATATTGCAAAAATACCTTTTAGACATAAGTTTTGCAAGGTTTATATTATCTTTATTTAAAATGCTATCTTCTATTTTTAAAATTTCTTTATTAGCAAATTCTGACTCGCTTTTTATTTCTATAACATAACCTTCTTGTATTTTTGTTTTTCCAAATGGCACAAAAACTCTAGACCCTATTTTTATGTCTTTTAATATAGAATCTGGTATTATGTAATCGTATGTTTTATTTAGTTCTTTTGCAATTGTATTTATTATTATTTCTGCTATCATTTTTTCACCTTTTAAAATAGTATATCAAATATATTAACTATTCTCAAGAAAAGTATTTAATTTTATAATATTTATAAATTGCAATATTAAATGATACACTTTTATAAAAAATTTTTACAATGT
>JAUNSM010000102.1 GCA_030539215.1 Clostridia bacterium | reverse complement strand
AATGTTTTTGTTGTAATTATTTATTTTGATTGTAGGGGCGAACTGTGTTCGCCCGTGAACATTCCGTATTGTTCGTTTTGCGGGCGAACGCAGTTCGCCCCTACATTTGTATTTTTTTTGTTGCCGAATTTGCGGTTATGCAAAAATTTGCAATGTTTTTGTTGCTTTTTCAATTTTTATTTTATATGAACATTTTGTTTTTGTAAATAGTTTTTTGTAAAAAATTTTTCCTTTTTTTCTCAAAGGGAAATAAAGTATAGGATGAAAAAAATTTTTAGAGACAAGCTGTATATTTTTAAGCCACAAAAATCTACAGCCTGTCTCTATTTGCTTATTTTAATTATTAAATCCGGTAATGAGGAGTTTTCTCTTCTTATTTATATTAAAAACTCTTCAATTATATATTTGAAGAGTTTTTATATGTTTTTTTATTTTGACTCAACTGGATAAACACTTACTTGCTTTTTATCTCTACCTTTTCTTTCAAATTTAACTGTTCCATCAACTAATGCAAATAATGTATCATCACTACCTTTGTCTACATTTATTCCTGGATTTACTTTTGTTCCTCTTTGTCTTACTAATATATTACCTGCCAAAACAAATTGACCGTCTGCTCTTTTAACTCCTAAACGTTTTGATTCACTATCTCTTCCGTTTTTTACACTACCTTGACCTTTTTTATGTGCCATTTATAATTCACTCCCTTCGTGTTTCTGCCATTTATTATCATTTTTTATTAATTATGCTTTAACTTTTTCTTCTTTTTTTGCAGTTGTGGTTTTAGCTGTTGTTGTTTTAGTAGATGCTACTTTTTTAGTTGCTGTCTCTTTTTTTACTGTTTCTTCTTTTTCTACTACTGTTTTTGTTGCACCTGTTTTTATTGCTGTTATTTCAATTTTTGTATAAGGCTGTCTGTGTCCTTGTTTTTTTCTTTCATTCTTTTTAGCTTTCATTTTGAAAACTATAATTTTTTTAGCTTTTCCATGTGCTATAACTTTTCCTTCTACTTTTACACCTTTTACATAAGGATTCCCAATTTGTACTTTTCCATTTTCGTCAGATACTAATATTACTTTATCAAAAGTAACTTTTTTTCCTTCCTCTGAATCTAATTTTTCAAAAAATACTGTTTCTCCTTCTACTACTTTGTATTGCTTTCCACAAGTTTCAATTATTGCGTACATACTTTGAAAGCACCTCCATTTTCTTTAAATACTCGCTAAGATTAAAATCTAAGTAGCCATAATGGCTTTTTTAACCCGACTTATGCGGCTTACAGATAAATATTTTACCATGATTTGTAACGTTTGTCAAATTTTTTTTGCGGGATTTTTTCGTTTTTTTATTATTATTTGCAAATTGCTTTGGACGAAGGCAAAAATTTCATATCTATGAAATTTTATGACCTTCGTCCATATTCTCTTTTTTTGTTTAAATTGCTTCTGCTTGATTATTTTCGTCTTCATTTTGTTTTTTATCTATTATTTCTAAACTTCCAATAGATACTTCATAGGCTACTCTTTGCTCTACTTTTCCGTCATCGAATTTTTTTTCATAAGTTCTACTTTGCACTCTTCCTATTATTTTTACTTCTGTACCTATTTCAATATTTTTACAAAATCTTGCATTTCTTCCCCATGCTATACATGGTATATAATCTGATTTGTTGTATGCTCTATTAACTGCTAATAATATGTCTGAAATTTCTCTTCCAAATGGAGTTTGTCTGTAAATAGGTTTTTTGCATATATATCCATTTAATACTACTTCGTTAGATACTTTTTCTTTTGGTTCTTCTATTTGTTGTTCTTCATTATAATCCATTATATCTTTTGCAAATACTGTAAGTACTAATCTATTTTTCTCGTTTTCATAACTGTTATAAGACCTAAATTGTCCTTCTACTACAACTTTTTTCCCTATTTCTAAATCAAAATTTGCAATTAATCTTTCAGATATTGTAATTGGAATAATATCTTCAATTCCACTTAAACGTGGTATCTCAAGATTGAATAAATAAAAACTTTCTCCATAAATTTCGTGGCTAAATGTTTTATCACTAATAATTTTACCTACTAAAACTAGATAATTATTTTCTGTATAATTTGTAATCAATTTAATTTCCTCCCTTTTATTTTTCTATAGTATTTTATTCAATACATTTGTGTTTTAGAATATTATTTTTTATTTAGCAATACTATTATACTACTTTTTGGAGGCTTTGTCTACATAAAGTGGAAAATAATTCTACTTTTTTATTTTTAGAACTTTGTATTTTGTTGTTCCTGCTGGAGCTTGAGCCTCTACTATTTGATTCTTTTTAGCTCCTAATAACGCAGAACCAATAGGTGATTCATTAGAAATTTTATTTTGTGATAAATCTACTTCTGTAGAACCCACTATTGTATATTCTAATTCCTCGTTATATTCTATATCTAATATTTTAACTTTATTACCAACCTGAACTGTTTTTGTATCAATTTCAGATGAATCTATAATTCTAGCATATCTTAATTTATTTTCTAATTCAGCTATTTTTATTTCATTTGAAGCCTGTGCATTTTTTGCTTCGTCATATTCTGAATTTTCTGATAAATCTCCAAAACCTAAAGCTATTTTTATTCTTTCAGATATTTCTGTTCTTTTTTCTGTTTTTAGATATTCTAATTCTTTTTCTAAATTGTTGTATCCTTCTTGTGTCAATAATACTTCTTTTTCTTCCATTTCGCATTTCTCCTTTAAAATATTATTTAATTTTATTATATTACCTTACTATTATACTTTTGTCAAGATAAAAAATTAATTCTATATGAATAACTTGTGATAAGATCACCCCATGAAATTATTTTAGGAAAAGGACAC
>JAUNSM010000048.1 GCA_030539215.1 Clostridia bacterium | reverse complement strand
TATATAAAAGCATATTTGCCAGGAGTAAGAGAAAATGGAGGACAATACACACATGCGGCAATGTGGGCAATTATAGCATATTGTAAATTAGGTTTTGGTAATAAAGTAGTTGAATATTATAGAATGATAAATCCAATTGAACATACTAGAACTAAAGAAGCGGCAAAAAAGTATAAAGTGGAACCATATGTAATTGCAGCAGATGTGTATGGAGCAAATAATTTATTAGGAAGAGGAGGATGGACTTGGTATACAGGTTCTAGTAGTTGGTTTTGTAAGGTGGGATTAGAAGACATTTTAGGATTAAAAATAAAAGAAGGGATTTTAAAAGTAGAACCATGTATTTCAAGCAAATGGGCTGAATATAGTATAAAATATAAGTATAAATCAAGTGTATATAATATACAAGTAAAAAATCCAAAAGGAAAATGTACACGGAGAAGAGCAAAAATTTTACTTTAATGGAAAGGAGATTCAAGAAAAACAAATAAAATTACAAGATAATGGAAGCATAAATGAAATAGAAATTATTTTATAAATATTAAAAAAGTCCACTGTGCTTATAATAAATTTACAAAAAAATCTTGTCTTAAATTTTGTTATATGATATAAATAAGTTAGTTAAAACAATTTTTTTAAACTTTGTTTAAATGATTTACCATTAAAATGAGGTTAAAGTAAGAGAGGTGGATTTTGGGTGGAATATATGGAAGATAAAAAAACTATATTAATAGTAGATGATGAAAAACCTATAGTAGACATCCTTGTATATAATTTACAAAAAGAAGGATACAACACATTGGAAGCAAATGACGGAATAAGAGCAGTAGAAATAGCCACTACCGAAAAACCAGATTTAATATTACTAGATATAATGCTTCCAAAAATGGATGGATTAACTGCATGTAAAAAAATCAGAAATTCGTTAAATGTTCCAATTCTTATGCTTACGGCAAAAGATGAAGAAATAGACAAAATATTAGGATTAGAATTAGGTGCTGATGATTATATAACAAAACCATTTAGTGTAAGAGAATTAGTAGCAAGAATTAAAGCAAATTTAAGAAAATCAGAATTAAAAGATAATGATAAAACTATTATTGAAAATAACAAAACAAAAAAGATAATAGTTGGTTCTTTGGAATTAGATTTAGATAAATTTGAAGCAAAAGTTGATGGAGAAGTAATAGATTTAACTTTAAGAGAATTTGAAGTACTAAAATTTTTAGCAAGTCAGACAGGTCAAGTAATAACAAGAGAAGTGTTGCTAGAAAAAGTATGGGGATATGAATATTATGGAGATATAAGGACTGTTGATGTAACAGTAAGAAGAATAAGAGGAAAGATAGAAAAAGATACTGCAAATCCAAAGATTCTTATTACTAAAAGAGGAGTAGGATACTATATAAAAACAAATTAAAAATATTTCACATTTCCAATTTTTCTTTTTGACATAATATTTTAATGTGAGGTAAAAAATGTTTAAAAGCGTACAAATAAAAATAATATTAATAATTATAATATTAGCAATAATTATGTTTATAATTCCACGGATATGTGTATTTGAATTATTTAACAACTTTAAATATTGAACAAAATAGTCAAATATTAATTAATAGCATTCATAATGCAAATATAATATTTGCAATACTTACAGTTGCATTTATTATATTTGCATTAGTAATTATGTTTTTTGCAACAAAAATAATAATTAATCCTATTTCAGAATTAATAAGGACTGCTGAGAAAATTGCAGATGGGCAAGATATAGAAGAAGAAATAAAAAATTTAGAGAATAATAAATCAAAAACAGAAATAGATAAACTAGTTAAAGCATTTAATTTAGTAATATCTGGTTTAAAAGAAAATCTAAATGAAGTGACAAGACAAAAAAATCAAATAGAAACTATATTAGTTCATATGACAGATGGAATTATAGCATTTAATATAGATGGAAATATTATACATATTAACCCAGCTGCAACTAGACTATTAAGAATAACAGCAAATGAAAACACTTTTGATAAAATTTTTGAAAAATTAAATGTAGATATAAATATGGAAAAAATAATATATTTAGAAACCTGGACTTCAAGTGAAGTAAAAGCAAATATTGAAGACAGCTATATAAATATGTTTTTTGCACCTTTTAAGGATGAAAATGATAGACCAGCAGGAGTTATGATATTAATACAAGATATAACAGAGCATGTAAAATTAGACAATATGAGAAAAGAGTTTGTGGCAGATGTATCACATGAATTAAAAACTCCACTTACATCTATATTAGGTTATGCAGAAACATTATCAGAAACTGAATATGATGAAGATATTAGACAAAAATTTTTAGGAGTTATATCTTCAGAAGCTGTAAGAATGACTAAATTAGTAAACGATTTATTAGCATTATCTAAATTTGATGATAATAATGCAAAATGGGAAAAAACAGAATTTAATCTAGGCGATTTAGTAAAACAATGTCAACAAAATTTACAAATTGAAATGGATAAGAAAAAGCTACAAGTGGAATGTTTTGTTACAGCAAATGTGCCTTTAGTATATGCAGATAAAGATGGAATAGAAAGAGTAATTTTAAATATTTTATCAAATAGTGTTAAATATACTGGAGAGGGAGGTACAATAAAAATATATGTAGGATTTGTATATAATGATGCATATATAAAAGTTATAGATAATGGAATAGGAATTCCAGAAGAAGATTTAAATAGAATTTTTGAGAGATTTTACAGAGTGGACAAAGCAAGAACTAGAGCAATGGGAGGAACAGGACTTCGGACTTTCTATTGCAAAAGAGATTTTAGATAAAAACAATGGAAGAATAGATATAAAAAGTAAAGTACATGAGGGAACAGAAATAGTAATAACAATACCAACAAGATAAAAGTTAAAACAATTGAAAAATATAAATTATTAATGTATAATTAAAGATAAGCAAATTATTTGGAAGAAGGAAAAGAATAATGAAATTAAACTCAAGACTGAAAAATATATTAGAGTGGGTGTATTGTATTATAATAGCAATTGTACTCGCATTATTATTTAGATATTATATAGGAACTCCAACGATTGTAAAACAACCATCAATGTATAATACCTTAGAAGAGGAACAAAGATTATTATTAAGCAGATGGACTAGAACTGTTAACGGAAAATATAATAGAGGAGATATTATTACATTTGAAGCACCAAGTGAAGCAAGTTTGTCTGTTTTTGAAGCAGATATGAATAATCCAGTAGCAAAATATAACTATAAATTGAAAAACGTTTTTGAAAAATTTTCATATTATGTGCTAGAGTTTAATAAAACAAGTTATATTAAACGAGTTATAGCAATAGAAGGAGACCATATAAAAATAGAAGATGGTAAAGTATATTTAAATGGGCAAGAATTAGAAGAGCCATATTTAAGAGATGGAATAACAACAGAAGGAAGAGTTTTTACTGATATAACAGTTCCTAAGGGATATATATTTGTAATGGGAGATAATAGACCACAAAGTACAGATAGTAGAAGTTTTGGCTGTATTCCGATAGAAAAAGTAGAAAGCAAAGTTTGGATTAGATTTTGGCCATTTAACAAGTTTGGGAAAATAGATTAATATAACATAATTAGGAAGATAAATATGAGTTTTGAAGATATTGTAGGAAATGAAAAAAATAAAAAGTTATTTGAAGTGATAATAAAAGAAAATAAAATAACAAATGGATATATATTTATAGGACAAGAATCAATTGGTAAATTATTATTTGCAAAAGAATTCGCAAAAGCTATTTTATGCACAAATAAACAAAAACCATGCAACAAGTGTAAATCATGTATTGAATTTAACACATTTAACAATCCAGATTTTAATATAATTAATCCAGATGGAAATAATATAAAAATAGAACAAATAAGAGAGCTAGTAAAAAAGGCTTATGAAAAACCAATAGTAAGCAATAGAAAAGTATATATTATTAATAATAGTAATTTAATGACAAAAGAGGCACAAAACAGCTTGCTAAAAACATTAGAAGAGCCACCAGAATATATAACAATTATTTTAATATCATCAAATGAGAATATGTTTTTGCCTACAATAAAGTCAAGATGTACAAAAATACTTTTTAACAAATTAAGTGATGAAGAAATAAAATTAGTGTTAAAAAAAGAATATAATTATACAAATATACCCGAAGTAATTTTTGATGTTGCAAAAGGAAGCATAAAAAAGGTAGTAGAATTAAAAGATAAACAACAACAATATGAAAATATAAAAAAAATATTTTTTAATTTAGAAAAAATTAATATAATAGATTTAATAAATAGCAAAGAAGATATATTTAAAGATAAAGAACAATCGATTACACTATTAGAACACATTAATTTAATATTTTTCGATAAAATAAAAATAAACGCTAAATACTTGAAATGTATAAAAATAGTAGAAGATACTAAAGATAGACTAAAAAGCAATAGTAATTTTGATATGTCAATAGATAACTTTATGCTAAACATATGGGAGGAAATAAATGGCTAATATTATAGGTGTTAGATTTAAAAGACCAGGAAAAATATATTTTTTTGATCCAGGCAGAATGAAAATAGAAAAAGGAAATTTTGTAATTGTAGAAACTTCAATGGGAAAAGAATTTGGAGAAGTAGTAATTGCAAATAGAATTATTCCAGATAATAAATTAGAAAAACCACTTAAAAGAATTATAAGGGTTGCAACAAGTAAAGACAAAAAAATACATGAGGAAAATGAACAAAAAGAGAAAAAAGCATTAAAAATATTTGAAGAAAAGATAAAAAGATATAAACTAAATATGACTTTAATAGATGTTGAATATAAATTTGATAAAAGCAAATTACTTTTCTTTTTTACAGCAGAAGGAAGAATAGATTTTAGAGATTTAGTAAAAGATTTAGCTACAATTTTTAAAACAAGAATAGAATTAAGACAGGTTGGAGTAAGAGATGAAATAAAAAGAATTGGGCGGAAATGGAGTATGTGGAAGGGAATTATGCTGTTGTTCTTTTTTAAGTAATTTTGAGACAGTATCAATAAAAATGGCAAAAGAGCAAAATATATCTTTAAACCCAGCAAAAATATCAGGAAATTGTGGAAGGCTTATGTGTTGTTTAAAATATGAACAAGAGGTATATGAAGAAAAAATTTCAAAACTTCCGAAAATTGGAGCAATAGTAAAAACAGAAGATGGAGAAGGTGAAGTATGCCGGAGTAGAAACATTAAAGGAAATAGTAAGAGTTAAACTTAAAGATGGTGAAGATGTATTTTTTAAAAAATATAATTTAAAGGATATAAAAATTTTAAAAAACATAGAAAAAAAGCAAGAAATTTTAAACATAGAGAATTCAGAAGATTTAAAAGAACTGGAAAAGCTAGAAAAATTAGATGAATTTGATAAAAAAAATCAATAATAATATTAATTTTAAAAATAAATAGATAGGAGGTAAAAAAATGGCATATAAAATTACAGATAAATGTATTAGCTGTGGTGCATGTGCAGCAGAATGTCCTGTAAGTTGTATTTCACAAGGTGAAGATAAGTACATAATAGATGAAGATACATGTATAGGATGTGGAACATGTGCAGGGGTTTGCCCTGTAGAAGCACCAATTGAAAATGACTAATGTTTAAAAAGAAGAGAAGAGGAAAGTTAGTTGACTTTCTTCTTCTCTTTTGCAAGGGTTATTTTCGAATATAGCGTTGCTGTTCATGTTTATCAGAGGACTTTTTGGGCTTCCACAGGAGAAAGTCTTGAAGAAATGTGCCACAAGTTAGTAGTTCAAATACTAACTTGAAATCTTTGACAAGCAAAGTACATAATCCCCAAGAAGCTAGAGCTATTAAAATTAATCTGACTAAAAATTTAGCAGATATTTTAATAAGCTTTTCAGTAGGAAAAACTTGCTTTAGAACCACTGCAGTAGCCAAAAGTAAAAAACATAGTGCTACTGTTACCCAGAGAAACGCCGTTTCTTGTTCTGCCCATTCTTTAGTTTCAAGTAAAAAACTTAAAATAAGAAGAATGATGAATGGTAATAACTTGCTAAGTCTCCGAAATAAATTTAACAAATTTGACATGTTATAACCCCTTTTCTTTCCCACAAGAGTGGGATTTTGTGCGTATTTCACCCAAAAGGCTACGTACAAGTTAATTATAGCATAATTTACATAATATGTCAAAAATACACTTTTTACAATCTATTTACAAAAAACAAATTTTCGTATATAATAAACAAGAGGTGGACATATATATGGAGGAAAAGTTAGAAAAAGCAAAATGCAATATGATATCAAAAGAAGTTATGTTATCACAATATGCTTGCAAATCTAATGAAGCTATATTATTAAAAAAAGACAAACAAGATATAAGACCAGTATTTTTTAGAGATATAGATAGAATAATACATTCACTAGCATATACTAGATATATAGACAAAACGCAAGTATATTCATTTACAAAAAATGATCATATTACACATAGAGTATTACATGTTCAATTAGTTTCAAAAATTGCAAGAACAATAGGAAGGAGCTTAAATTTAAATGAAGATTTGATAGAAGCAATAGCTTTAGGACATGATGTTGGACATAGTCCATTTGGACATAAAGGAGAAAATTATTTAAACGAAATATGTAAAAAAGAAAATATAGGATATTTTTATCATAATGCACAAAGTGTAAGAGTATTAAAAGATTTAGAAAAGATAAATATAAGTGTTCAAACATTAGATGGAATACTTGCTCATAATGGAGAAATACTTATTAATAAATATGAATATAACAAAAAAAAGACAAAAGAAGAGTTTGAGTTAGAACTAGATAATGTTTTTAATAAAGAGGGTTATAGTAAGAGGATAGTTCCAATTACCTTAGAATCATCAGTAGTTAGGTTGTCAGATATAATTGCATATATAGGTAGAGATATAGAGGATTCTATAAAAATAGGAATAATTAAAAGAGAAGAAATACCAAAAGATATAACAAAAGTATTAGGAGATAACAATTCTAAAATTGTAAATAAATTAATTAAAGATATAATTATTAATAGTTTTGATAAACCATATTTAACATTTTCAGAAGAAGTATTTAATGCACTAATGAAATTAAAAACATGGAATTATAAAGAAATATATATGTCAACTGAGGCGAATAAACATCAAAATATAATAAAAGAATTTTTTTATGAGTTATATTATTGTTATTTAAAAAAAGTAGAGAATTTTATAAAAGGCAAAAAATACACTTCAACAGAAAAGAATTTGTATGATTTTATAAAAGAAAAGGATAGTGATACAAATATAAAAAGAGCAATTATTGATTATATAGCGGGTCAAACAGATCAATACTTTTTAAATGAATGTGCGGAAAATGTAAGACAAATAAATATTGAAGAGTTATACAACTAAAAATGAATATAATTACATAATTATTCAAAATTGGAATATACTACAAATAATATATTATTACAAAAGGAGAGTAATTTATGCAATATCATTTTAAAGAAGAAAAATTACAAAAGGAAATGGAGCTTTTAAAAACAATAAATGACACTAAAAGAGACTTAGTAATAGCAGACAAAAATTTTGAATCAGCAGAAGAAGAATTAGTAGATTATTATTCATATCAAATAAAAGCAAATAAATCAAAATTAGATTATTTAATAAAACAAGTTAAACAAAAAGGGATAGCTGTTGATATGATAAATAGTTTAGAAATAGGATTAGAGCAAACAAAGGCAATATAAAAGTAATATTAATAAATAAACAAGCATAATTATAGTATTAGTAAAATGGAGGATAAGCTTATGAATAACACTAATACTATAATTGTTTTTTTGGCATGTATAATGGCAATAATAATATTTGGAAAAATATTTATTATTCCACTTAAAAAAATAGTTAAATTAATAATAAATTCTATATTAGGTGGTTCTTTAATAATAGTTATTAATTGGATAGGTGCAATATTTAATTTTCATATTGGGTTAAATATATTTACAGCTATATTTGTGCGGAATATTGGGTATTCCGGGAACTATACTATTAATTATTTTTAAGTTAATATTAGTTTAAAAATTCAAGGAGATTTAACGAAATCCTCCTCCGGCCACCACCGACCACCAAAAGAACCACCGCCGGCCACCACCAGAAGAAAATCCTCCGCCTCCGCTACTATAACTTTCAGCTCTGGATTTCGCACTATTAGCACTAGAAATTCCAGCATTTGAAATAGCATAAATTAAGAAGATATCATCATAATCATAATTATAACTTTCAATTACATCAGGATATAATTTTTTAAATTGAGATGCCACTTTTTTAGCAATACCAAGTATTTGTGCAAACATTAAATATTGCTCAAAAAGAGCTACTTCAATTGCTTCTCTTTTATTAATAAGAGTAAATTCTTCTAAAAACTTTTTCAAGCCTTTTAATGCTTTTGCTTCCTCCATTAAAACACTATTCACTACATATCTTTTACTTTTAAATATTTTTAAAGTTGTAATTTCCTCAACTGTGATTTTTCCTTCTGCTACAAGCAAGTCACGTTCATAATCTAAAACTTTATCAAACCAATTTAATATTTGAGTATAATTATTTGAACACCATTTTTCAAATTCTTTTTCTTGTAAAATGCCATCTTTACTGGCGATATAAAACATATTATAAATTGATTGTTCTAATGTATTATCAAAACTAAGATTTTCATTAAATATAATGCAAGTATCCTCTTTTTTAAAAACTTTTCCAACTTCTTGTTTTTCTATTTTTACTTTGTTTTCTTTTAACCATTTTAGAAGAATTGCACCTAAGAAATCAGTTTTCTTTTTCATAAGTCCATAATTATATGCAATAAAATATGCACGGAAAATATCTGCTTTACATGGAATATCTCTAAATAAAGGAACATCTTTAGGAACTCTGTTTCCTGTTTTTCCAAATGACAAACTATTATTTGAATTTGAAGAAATAATAATAAATATTATAACGAAAAAAGCAATAGTGAAGAGTGGTATTAATACTGATATTATTGATGTAAAACTATTACTATCATTATTATAATGAGTAGCACCTTTTTCAGCCATTTCATAATAATAGTCAAAATTATTACTTAAAATATTTGTAGTATTAAAAGTACCTAATGGGAATTTAGCTAAAATAGTCATATATTCATCAGTATTTAATTTTCCATCTGAACCGCATTTCTATATATCCATCATAAACATAACAGGTACCACCATAATTTCCATATCCCCATACAGGAGTTTCAGAATCATAACTAAAATCACTATAAAGTTTAATATAAACACTTCCAATAGGGTTAGAAAATTCATAAGGAATTAAAGTCCAGTAAATCATTTGATAATCTTCTAATTGAGAAACAAAATTAGTAATAGTATAATTTAATGTATAAATATGTTTTTCATAAGAGCTAATACCCCAGCAAAGTTCTACACCATTTGATATGTAATTAATACCATTTTTGTAAGATTTAGAATCAAAAGAAGCAGAAGTATTCCATGAATTTAAATTTGTATATTTAGTATTACCTTCTGAAACAGTAAAATTTTTAATTTCTGAATTACCTAAATTATAATAAGGATGATATACTTCAGTGCCTTGTGTTGTATTACAATTCCAAACCTCTGTAATATTAGCATTACCATAATTATCTATATGTATATCCATATTTATTGAAGAAATTGAGTTTGCTTCTACACTACTTCCAATAAAAATAAAGAAGCAGAAAATGAAAGTAAAAAATAAACATTTGTAAAACTTTTTCATAATACCCCCTCGTAAATTTGTTACTAAATAATAATTAAAGTAGACAAATAGAGAGACAGGCTGTATGTTTTTAAGCCTAAAATTTAAAAACCACTATTTAGTAACGTAAATTTAATTAAAGTCTAGCATATATATTGAAAAAAAACAATATGAATAGTATAATAATAATTAAATTTATAGAAAAGGGGTTTAATATGGAAAACTTAAAAACATTAATTGACGAAAAAAAACTACATAATAGAATTGAAGAAATAGCAGCACAAATTGAAAAAGAATACCAAAACAAAGAAATCACTTTAATTTGTATATTAAAAGGTTCAGTATTTTTTACAGTTGAACTAGCAAAAAAAATTAATGGAGATGTTAGACTAGAATTTATAAGAGTATCTAGTTATGGGGAAGGAACACAAAGTACAGGAGAAATAAAAATGAAATTAGATCTAAAAGACAGCATACGAGGAAAAAACATAATAGTAGTAGAAGACATAATAGATACAGGTAGAACTCTTTCTTATCTAATAGAATATTTAAAAATGAAAAAACCAAGTAGTTTAAAATTATGTGCTTTATTAGATAAACCAGAAAGAAGAATAAAAAAGGTAGATGTAGATTATACAGGATTTCAAATACCAGATAAATTTGTTGTAGGATATGGATTAGATTGGAACGAAAAATATAGAAATTTGCCATACATAGCTTATATAGAACAATAAAAAAAGGAGGAGGAAAAAGGGAAGAACTCTATTTTCCCCAAAAGCAATTTATGTTTAATATTAAAGAAGAACTTAAAAAACTTCCAGAAAAACCTGGAGTTTATATAATGAGAGATAAATATAATAATATATTGTATATAGGTAAAGCAGTTGTACTAAAAAATAGAGTGAAACAATATTTTAATAAAACTAATAAAACAATTAGAATACAAAAAATGGTTTCATTAATAGATTCTTTTGAATATGTAGTAACAGATAATGAAGCAGAAGCACTGATATTAGAATGTAACCTTATAAAGGAAAATATGCCTAAATTCAATGTGCTTTTAAAAGATGATAAAACTTATCCATATATAAAAATAGATATAAAATCAATTTATCCAAATGTATTTATAACAAGAAGAATGCAAAATGATGGTGCAATGTATTTTGGACCATATGCAAATGCAAATGCAGCAAAAGAAATGGTTAATCTTATTAAACAACGTTTTCAAATTAGACAATGTAAAAAATTTAAAAATAATCAAAGACCATGCTTAAATTATCATATAAAAAAGTGTTTAGCTCCTTGTATGGGATATATTACTAAAGAGGATTACAAAAATCAGATAAATCAAATTATTATGTTATTAGAGGGCAAAACAACAGAGATTATAAATCAATTAAATAAAGAAATAATAGATTTATCAGAAAAAAAAGAATATGAAAAAGCAGCAATTATACGAGATAAAAAAATAGCTATTGAAAGAATTTCAGAAAAACAAAAGGTTTCTAATTTAAATGAAAAAGCAATAGATGTAATTGGAATTGCAAAAAACAAATTAGCTTTTTGTATAGAAATATTTTTTGTTAGAAATAGCAAAATGATAGGTAGAGAGCATTATTTCTTTAAAAATGAGACTAAATTAACAGAAAAAGAAATTTTATCAGAGATGGTAAAACAATATTATATTAATAAAC
>JAUNSM010000047.1 GCA_030539215.1 Clostridia bacterium | reverse complement strand
AATAACAACTGTAGATAATTAAAAGCTCCTTAGAATTTTTTCTAAGGAGCTTTTAATTAAGATATTTTTTTAAAAATTTTGCAGTGTATGATTTATCATTTTTTATTATTTGTTCTGGAGTGCCTGTTGCAATAATTTCCCCACCATTATTTCCACCTTCTGGGCCTAAATCTATAATATAATCTGCCGTTTTTATTAAATCTAAATTATGTTCAATTACCACAATTGTATTTCCATTATCAACTAATCTTTGGAGTATATCAACTAATTTGTGAACATCTGCTATATGAAGACCTGTGGTTGGTTCATCTAAAATATATAAAGTTTTACCAGTTGGCCTTTTCGATAACTCCGTTGCAAGTTTTATTCTTTGAGCTTCTCCTCCTGAAAGCGTTGTTGAAAGTTGTCCGAAGCTTAATATATCCAAGTCCTACATCATATAATGTTTGTATTTTTTGTTTTATACGAGGTACATTTCCAAAAAAAACCAAAGCTTCTTCTACTGTCATTTCTAATATGTCCGAGATATTTTTTCCTTTATATTTTACTTCTAAAGTTTCTTTATTGTATCTTTTTCCTTTACATACTTCACAAGGTACATACACATCTGGTAAAAAGTGCATTTCTATTTTTAAGACTCCATCTCCTTGACATGCTTCGCATCTTCCTCCTGCAACATTAAAACTGAATCTTCCTTTTTGATATCCTCTTAATTTTGCTTCATTTGTAGCAGAAAATATATCTCTTATAATATCAAATACACCTGTATATGTTGCTGGATTAGAACGTGGTGTTCTACCTATTGGTGATTGATCAATATTTACCACTTTGTCTATATTTTCAATTCCAAGAATTTCTTTGCATTTCCCACCTTTTTCAGATGAGTGATATAAATATTTTGACAAATTTTTGTATAATACCTCATTTATTAATGAACTTTTTCCGTGAGCCTGAAACTCCTGTTACACAAGTAAATACTCCTAAAGGAATTTTAACATCTAAATTTTTAAGATTATTTTCTTTTGCACCTTTTATTTCTATAGATACTGGTTTTGCTTTTCTTCTTTTTTTAGGTATAGGTATTTTCTTTCTTCCACTTAAATATTGTCCCGTTATTGATGCTGTTATGTTTTTTATTTCTTCTGCTGTTCCGTTGTGCTACTACTTTTCCACCATGAACACCTGCTTCTGGTCCAATATCTATTATCTGGTCTGCTTCATACATAGTGTCTTCATCATGTTCAACTACTAATACACTATTGCCTAAATCTCTTAATCTTTTTAACGTTGCTAAAAGTTTGTTATTATCTCTTTGATGAAGCCCTATACTTGGTTCATCTAATATATAAAGTACACCAGTTAATCCTGAACCTATTTGAGTTGCAAGTCTTATTCTTTGTGCTTCACCACCAGATAATGTTCCTGACGGTCTAGAAAGGGTTAAATACTCTAAACCAACATCTAACAAAAATTTAAGTCTTAAATCTAATTCTTTTAAAATTTGTTCTGAAATTATTTTTTTTGTTTTATTAAGTTGTAAATTATTTAAATATTCTTTAATTTTATTTATTGACATGTTTGTTAATTCTTGAATATTTTTATTTCCTACTTTTACTGCTAAACTTTCCTTTTTTAATCTTGCGCCATTACAACTTGTACAATGGCTATTGCTCATATACATTTCATAAAAGTCCCTCATCCCTTGAGACTTTGTTTCTCTATATCTTCTATCTAATGTAGGTATTACTCCTTCAAATGGAGATGTAAATTTTCTTATACCTGCTACTGATTCATACTCAAAATCAATTTCTTCATTTCCTGTTCCATATAGTATTTTATTTAAAAAATCTTTTGGTAATTTTTTTATTGGCAAAGATATATCTACATTATAATATTTTGCAATACTTTCAAAATACATTTTTGCCATTGTATCACCTTTTTTCATTGTACTTGCTCCAAATGCCTTTACTCCATCATATAAAGTTTTATTTTTATCTGGTATTATTAAATCTTTATCCATTCTCATTAAATAACCAATACCTAAACATTCTTCACAAGCTCCAAAAGGATTATTAAAGGAAAACATTCTAGGAGATAGTTCTTCAAAACTAACATTACAATCAGGGCAAGCATAATTTTGACTAAATAATAATTCATTATTATTTTCTGTAACTATATCAACTAACACAAGGTTGTTTGCATATTTTAATGCTGTTTCAACGCTTTCTGTTAATCTACTTCTAATATCTTCTTTTATAACTAATCTATCTACAACTATATCTATATTATGTTTTTTTTGTCTGTCTATTTCTATATCATCTGTAAGCTCAATAATTTGCCCATCTATTCTTGCTCTTACAAAACCCTCTTTTGCAAAATTCTCTAAAAGCTTTATATACTCACCTTTTTTACCTCTTACAACTGGTGCTAAAATTTGTATTTTTGTACCAACTTCTAAATTCATTAATGAATCTATTATTTGATCTATTGCTTGTCTTTCTATCTTTTTACCACATTTTGGACAATATGGTACTCCTATTCGTGCATATAAAAGACGAATATAATCATATATCTCTGTGACTGTACCAACAGTAGAACGAGGATTTTTAGATGTGGTTTTTTGGTCTATCGAAATTGCAGGTGATAATCCATCTATTGACTCTACATCTGGTTTTTCCATTAAACCTAAAAATTGTCTAGCATAACTAGATAAGCTTTCTACATATCTCCTTTGACCTTCTGCATACAATGTATCAAAAGCTAAAGACGACTTTCCGTGAACCGGAAAGTCCTGTTATTACTACTAACTTGTCTTTTGGAATTATTAAATCTATATTTTTTAAATTATGCTCCTTTGCTCCCTTTATTACTATGTTGTTATTCATTTTTCCCCCTAAAATATTATATAATATTTATTTGTATAATTATTCTTTTATACACTTTTATTAATAATACATCATATTATTTATTCCTAATAATAATTCTAGTATAGCATATACAATAGTCATTTTCAATATTTTTCAATTATTCTTTTATTTAAAATTTTACAATTCATGGCTCAATTTTGTATTTAATTTACCAATTGCTTTCTTTTCTATTCTTGATACATAACTACGAGATATTCCCATCATTTGTGCAATTTGATTTTGCGTTTTGGGTATATTTCCTCCAAGTCCAAATCTTAATTCTATTATTTCTTTTTCTCTTCCTTTTAGTATATCTTTCATTTTTGTATATAGTTTTTTTATTTTTATCTTCAAATCAATTTCATCTTCAATATTTTTTTCATCATTTTCTAATACATCAATTAATGAAATCTCGTTGTCATCTTTATCTTTTCCTATTGGTTCATTTAAATATATCTCTGCCCCTATTTTTTTTGTACTTCTTAAGTACATTAATATTTCATTATCTATACATCTTGAAGCATAAGTTGCTAAACGGACTCCTTTATCTAAATTAAAAGTATTAATTCCTTTTATTAATCCAATTGTTCCTATTGATATTAAATCATCATTATCTACATTTGGTATGTTATATTTCTTGCAAATATGTGCTACTAATCTTAAATTTCTTTCAATTAATATATTTCTTGCATCTTGGTCTCCTGTTATATATTTTTGTAAATACTCTGCTTCTTCTTCTGCAGAAAGTGGTTCAGGGAATAAAGTGTTATTAGAAATATAGCCTAAAACAAAAATAGCTGTTTTACAAAAAGCTAAAAATCCTGATAAATATAGAAGCAAAAAATGCACCTCCATTTTCCTATAACAAATTATATGTTACAATAAAATAAAAGTGCATGACCTTTAAAATTTATTAAGATATTTATGATTGGATAGTCTTTTTTTATTCAATTCATATTGTTTCTTCAATTTCTTTTATGATTTCTTCTTTCTTTTGTAAATTCATATTTGCTTGTTTTATTGAATTTATTTTTAAGTGTAAAATATATTTCTTTATTTTTTCTTCCGATAATCCAGCGTTTTTACAAATATCAATAAATATTTGAAATTCTTTTTCCAAGCTTGTGTTTGATATTACTATGTTATCTGTATTAATTGTTATATTTTTTTCTAAACTTGCAATGTTTTTACACTTATCTCCCATAATAAGTTTTACTATTGGGTGAATGCCATTTATTGCTTTAGTTTGATAATTACTGGTTAAACAAATTTCTAAAACTCTATCTGTTTTTGCTAATTTATTTATTAAATCAACAGACTGATTTCTTATATCTTCTGAAACATTATCATCATATGCTAATGCTAATGCAACACCATGTCCAATATTGGCTTCTGTGTTATTAATTACATATTTTAAATTATCTATTTTTTCTTCTGGTGTTCCTGCTTCTCCAGAATGTATTGTCAATTTTATTTGTGAAAAATCTTTTCTTTTATACTCTTCATATAATTCTTTATAATCCATATTAGGATTTCCTTCTTCTCCTCCTGCTAAATCTAATCTTGTTATTTTAGGAAAATCTTTTTTATTTTCTTTTGAATATAATAAATCATATAAATTTGCTATTTGTATAGTTCTTAAATTTGATTTAATATTTTCGCTTTCTAAATTATCCCATTTTTTATTTCTCATACAACAAAGAACAATATTTGCTTCCATTTTATCTAATCTTGCATCTTTAATACCTTTTAATGCAGCTTCAACAATTTTTAATTCATGATTAAATAGCTGTATTTGTTCATTTTGTGTTGTTTTTTCCTTGAAATTATTTCTTAATTCTGTAGAACATAATTGTGGCGCAAATCTTATATCTGCATAAACATATCCTTGCTTTTCTAGTTTTTTTACTAACATCTTCATTGCAATTCTTACCATATTATCATCTTGTAAAAGTGAACATGGGTAATCAAAAAGTTTTAAATATTCATTTAAACTATTACAATTTGGTGGTATTGAAAGTTTTTTAATTTTTTCTTCTATTGTTAATTTATCCCAATTCTCTATTTTTTTATCTGGTTGCATTTTTGTTACTTTATCAATTATATCATAAGAAATCGAACCATCAAAATGCAAATGTAAATCGGACATGTTGTTTTTTATTAGGTTTTTAAAATCTGTTTTCATTACAAATCACCTACCATTAAAAATATAATATCATTTCTAAATAAATCAGTCAAGAAATTATATTATGATAATCTCACTTTTCATTTGCATTTCAATTTTTGCAATGTTATAATTTAGTTGCGCTTATTCATATAATTTTCACAAGGAGGTTTTAATATGTGTAATAATGATTCTATTCACTTGAAATTTATGAAAAAAGCTTTTGAATGTGCAGAACAAAATTCTTCTTTAGATTTTCAAGAAGGTGGTCCATTTGGAGCAGTTGTAGTTCAAAATGAAAACATTATCGGTTCTGGCAGAAATAAAGTTTTAGTGAATCATGACCCTACTGCACATGCTGAAATACAAGCAATCCGCAATGCTTGTATAAACTTGGGCTCTCATGATTTAAGTGGTTGTATAATGTACACCTCTTGTTTTCCTTGCCCTATGTGCTTGTCTGCAATTATGTGGGCAAATATTAGTATCGTTTATTATGGTAATACAAGAAAAGATGCTGATAAAATAGGTTTTAGAGATGATGCTTTTTATATTGCATTAAATAATATAATTAATAACAAACCTGTTAAGGATTTCAAATTATTACAAATTGGTAATGAATTAACAATAAAAACTTTTGAAAAATTTCTTAATCAGAATCGGTCATAAATATTGAGTAACTATTATTTAAACTAATTTGATTACTGGTGATATTTCGTATTTTACATCAAATATTTTAAATGAATCTAACTCATTTTCTTCTAAACAATCTAAATATATATCTAACTCGTCTTCATTCTTACATGCTGCTATTATTGCAGGATTCAAGCTATAATTAAACATTAATTCTAAACCTAATTCTGTTGCATTTATTATAGATTTTTTTTCTTTTTTCTTTATTAAATTATATGCTTGTTTAAAACGTGCCATCATTGAATTTTTAAATTTATCTAAATCTAATATATATTCATTTTGTATAAGTTCTTCTATATTACTATACTGTTTTTTTTCTTTTAATTCTTTTTCTAAATCTGAAATTAAATATGGCAAATATACTTTATTATCTTTTTCAGATATTAACAATGTCTTATTACTTTTTTTCGATGGTTTTTTTGGATTTTCTAAATACTCATTTTCTGGAGTTGCTTTAATTTTAGTTTGATTATATGCGGTATTTGTTTTTAAACTGTTTGTAGTTTTAAACATATCTTCTTTATAAATACTTTTCTTTATTGTACAAATTACTTTTTTATTAAATTCTTCTATTTTTTGTGTGTTCTGTAATA
This sequence comes from Clostridia bacterium, assembly GCA_030539215.1. Taxonomy (GTDB): domain Bacteria; phylum Bacillota; class Clostridia; order TANB77; family CAG-508; genus CAG-452. Next base: position 5,243 of record JAUNSM010000047.1, on the reverse strand, counting down.
TTAAGTTTTGTAAAATATTATTTTTTTCTTCTTGATATTTTTTATATTGATTATTTATTTCATCTAATAATATGTCATGGTTTTCATTTTTAACTTTTTTTAATTGTACTTCTAAAGTTAAATCATTTATCTCTTTTATATCTTTTTGTAATTTATCTAAATATTCAAGGTTATCATCAATATATTTTGAAATGTCACTTGCTTGTGATAATAATTCTTCCCATTCGTGTAAATGTGTTTTTAATGAATTCATAATAATTATATTATATCCTTCAAAAACAATTGCTTTCTTTTGTTTTTGTATGCAAAAATATTCATTTATTATATTTAAGTCTTTTTCTATATTTTCCATAAATTGCTCTATACTTTCTGTATTTATATACATTTTAAACTCCACCTCTATTTTTAGTTTGCTATAGTTCTGAATTCGCCACAATTACTGGCCTATATCCTCTAGAACTATTTGCATTTCCATTTGAATATCCAAAAGAGAATATTGAAGAAAATCCTCCAGTAGAACCTCCTCTAGTTATTAATAAGTTTGAACCTGAACCTATATTATATCTTCCTAAAAACCAACCAGTAGTACCATCAACTCCAGTTGAGGAACTTTCCCATATTGCCGCTCCATTTATATATTCAAATAATCCATATACTGAAGCTTGATTTCCAACATTTAATGTGTATGAAACTCCTTGTGGAACTTTATATATATCTTTATATTTATCTAATGCATTAATTGCAAGAGTAGTTGAATTTCCTATTGAACCTGTTTTATATATAAATCCTGCTACCGAATCCCATACTGTACTTGCCATATCATATACGCCATAAGCATTTCCTGTTGTGCTTCTTACTACATTTGTTGTATAAACTGTTGTACTATTTGCTGATTCGCCTGTTATATGTGTTGTAAATGTTCCAACAGTATTATATACTGCTGTTTTATTTACACCATATTGACTATTTGCTAAAAAGCAAGTTGCTGCCCATTCTGAATTTTTAGTTAAATGCGAATCTAAATGATTATTATCTGTTGAAAATGTAGCATCAGAATTTAATACACTAGCAGTATCCCAACCATATATTGTATTTGCTTCCATGTTTCTACAAGCAATAAAAGCATTATCTACAGAAACATTATATTTCATTGTTTCAGATTGTTTAACATATATGTTTCCATTTTGTTCACTTGCTTTAAATTTAGCCATCCAAAATCCTGTTAATTCAGTTGTTCCAAAAGTAAAAGCAGGGCATGTCATCCAATTGTTTGAAGCATTAACATTTATACTCATATTATTTAATACTACAATATTTTCATCCCATAAATCATTTGTACCATCACTAAAATGTATTTCTATAAAATTAGGATTTGTAGTATCTGCTTGTAAATCAGTTTCTGTTAATGCTGTATGATAATATGGTGTTGGTATTTTATACACATATCTTGGTATCCATACAAACATTGCATATATACTTGACATTGGTATTGTAGTTTCATCTTCAACTGTTCTATAGTCTTCTGCTACTAATGCAGCATTTGCCCATTGTTTGTTATTATAATCATACCAAGAATTATTTGTATTTAATATTGAAGTTTTTACCCATACATTATTTGTATTATCCCATTTAATAGGTATCATTCCATCTGCTAATTCTGGAGCATTTGCCATTTGTACAGTAGGTGTTGAGCCACCTCCTGTTGTTTTTGATACATTTAATATAAATGTTAAATCTTCATTTTCTATCATTAAAACTTTATATACTGCATAACTTATAGTAGAAAAGCAAATTAATATTATTAAAATTATAGAAATTAATTTTATTTTTTTCTTCATTTTTTTCTCTCCAATTTAATTTATTATAAACCATTATTAACCACAAGTACTGGTCTAAAACTTCTAGAGTTTGAAGTATCAGCTGTTCCTGTTGCATTACCAAATGCAAAGATTGAATCTATACCATTTTTAGATCCTCCCCTTGTTATTAATAAATTTTCTCCTGAACCTATATATGAACGTCCTGAAAACCATGCTGTGCTTGAAGCAGTACCATTTGTAGAAACCTCCCAAATTGCTGCATCTTTTATGTTTTCAAACATATTATATACAGACTCTGATGAAGAATAATCTACAGTTTGGCCATCTGTTGGTGTATAAATATTTTTATATTTTGAATCTGCATCAAATAATGTTGTTATATGTATATTATTTCCTGAACCTATATATGCTGCAGTACAATCCCAAACCTGTGAAGAAGTGTCATATACACCATAAGCATTTCCAGTTGTAGATTGTTCCACCATACTAGAACTGAAAATTGTTGCTACATCAGTGCTTTGTCCTGAATACTTACTATTTTCTGCAATACTATTTCTAATTTTAATTGTACCTCTTCCATATTTACTTTGTGTAAAAAATGCAAGTGCTGCCCATTCTGAATTTTTTATTAAATGAGTATCTATACCATTATTATCTATAGAAAAAATTCCATTATTTCCGAAGTCCACTTGCTGTACGCCATCCATAAACAGATTTTGTTTCCATTTTTCTACAATAATTAAAAGCAGTATCTATTTTTATATTAGTTTTTACTATTGTTGCTGGTGTTATATATAATGTTTCTGTAGAATCAGAAATATTTGCTTGGAATTTTGCTACCCAAAAGCCATTTAAATATGTGTTTCCAAATTGAAAAGTTTCGTTCGTTGTCCAACTATTAACACAATCTCCAGCTTCTATTCCACTATTTACAACAATTATGTTTTCATCCCATTCATCTCCACCTGTTGATTCAGTTTTAGTAAAATGAATCTCTACAGGTGGGTCTGTTAAATTTTGATTCTGACTTATTTCACGATGATAATATTCTTCATTTATTCTATAAACAAATCTTGGTATCCATACAAACATTGTTGTTATATCTGAATATGGTATTGTTGTTCCATTTGGTGCTTCTGAATATGATAAATTATTATTTGTTCCATCAGTATAATTATTTAGTGCTGTTACTACATTTGCCCATTTTTTTTGTTCATAATTATACCAATCTAAATTTTCGCTTGATGTTTTTTTCCAAACACTATTTTCTTCATCCCATACTACTGGTATAAGTCCTTCTGTTAATTCTGGTGGATTAACATATGTTTCATCTTCTATAAATTGTTTATATCCTATATTTATATTAACAGCTGTTGTTATATTGTCTAAGTCATTTGAATTAAAAGTAATATCTAATCTATAATTATGTGTTGTATTATTATCTATTATTAATCTTTGATTTGTTTCATAATATCCAGCAAATACTCCTTCTGTTATTTTTGTTAATGAAGTGCTAGCATTATTACTATCTATATAATATAAAGTAACATCATTAAATAGACTATTTTCTAAACCTTGTATTTTTATATAATAATCGCAAACAACTTGATTTCTTGTTGTTGTTTGTCCCTCTGTTATATAATTGTTTATACTAAAATTATATTGCATAGTCAAATTGTTTGGATTGATTACTTGTACATTTTCTTCTTCTGTTACAATATCTGCAATTACTTGTGCACAATTTACTTGAATTACTCCATTATATGTACTTTTATATATTGCAAAACTAGTTGCCGTTATAATAGTTAATAATATTATACATAAAATAATTAATGTAATTTTTTTCATCTGTTTTAAATCCCTTCATTTATATGCTGTTTTCCTGTAACTGTTATGTCTATCTGTAAATTTTGTCCCTCAAAATTTGATTCACTTTTATCTCTATTTACTTGCCACATCCATTGAACATTAATATTTATAGTAGAATTCTCCTGTATTTGAGCAAGTGTTATTGTTCTTTTAATTGTTTTGTTTAATATAGTAGTTTTATTTGGCTCTAATGTCGTACTATAAATATATAATTCTTTGGGAAGAGTTGTTTGAGTATGTGGCTTTATATTAATTTCATAATCAATTGCTACATCGCAGTCTGTGCAATCTAATACTATTGTAAATTCACCTTTTGCACATGGTGCAATAACTCCTCTGTCATGTGCATATCTATTGCTTAATGGTGCTATTTCTAAATTAGTTATAGCAGTATCTGCTAAATTTAAAGTAAATGATTGTTCTTCACCATTTACTTTAAATACCCATTTTGCCGTATCTCCTTGTATGTTTCCCTCATATGTTGTTTTGTATCGTGCCATTGAAAAACTTACAATAATTAATGTTAATATCACAAAATACAGTAATTTAAAGCTTAAACTTATTTTCTTTTTAGTCTTATTAATATTTCTCCTCATTTTTTTCCTCATCATATTTTAATCTTTTGGTTTTTCTAATCATTTTTTTTTGGTTTATATAACTACTTATTTTAAAAGAGATTAATCCAATTAATATAGGTGTTATTATTAATATTGTTAAACCTATTGGTTTTTGAAAAAACATTAAAATTTTTCCTAAAAAAGCTATTTTGCAAACAAACCTTCCTTCTATGTCTGATATTGTCAATTTGTTTGTATCTTCTGAATTGTTATTATCTCCTTTTGTAGTATAATATGTTTGACCATCTTTATATTCTGTTTTTACAATTCTATGTGTTATTACTGTATTTTCTGAATTGAATGTAATTATATCTTGTTCTTTCAATTTTTGTTCTGGAACCTCTTTTATTATTATAAAATCTCCTATTTGTAAAGTTTCCTCCATACTTCCTGTAAAAATTACAAAAAATTTATATCCTAGAAAGTCTGCTGTTTTTTTAGGATTAATTAATCTTTTTACAATCATTACCAAATTAACTATTAATATTGGTACAATAATTATGCATAAAATTATGTCTAAACATCTTTTAATTTTTTTTAATTTTTTTATGGTATTAGATTCTTTTCCTATAACTCTTTTATCTATCATTTGTTTACCTCTATTTACATTTCATCTGCATAAATGTTTATATACATTTCATATTCACTTCCTGCTGCTTGTGTATCTTGTTCATCTGTAGTTTCTATCCATTTCCATTCTAAAATATATAAATTTTTTGAATTATCAGCTAAAATAACATCATTTAAATTCAACTTAGATATGTCTACCCAATTATTTTTATTTCCAATTATATATGAATTATCTATTTTTAATTTGTAATTTAAATTTATATTATTATCATTTACTTCTGTAAATATAATATTATATTTTATTGGAGTATCTGTGTATATATGTCAATGATGTGAAACAAAGATATTAAAAAAATATTTATTTAAG
>JAUNSM010000101.1 GCA_030539215.1 Clostridia bacterium | reverse complement strand
TATGATATAGCAGGAAATATGTGGGAATGGACAACAGAGGTATCAAAAAATGGATCAAAAGTAAATAATAGGGTTCTTCGTGGTGGGAGTTACAACAGCTGTGGTTCGGACAACCCTGCTAGCTATCGCTATGGTAACGATTCTGTGACTTACACGAACATGAACCTTGGGTTCCGTCCTCAGCTTTTCATCCAGATGTAAAACTGAACGCTGAAAAATCATAGATATAATTAATTTTAGGGCATAGAAGTTAAAAATGTAAATTAGTAATGGGAGGCACAAGTTTTTCGAATAAAATACGAAAAACTATAGAAGTCCAAGACTTGCCAAAGGCAAGACATGGACTTCCTTATACCCATTTAGCCAAGGTATATGAATTTACAAGTAGTGTAGAGATATACTTTTGGTAAAAGAAATTCAGGTTTTGCTATCAATATATAAGTTTACAATAGAAATGTAAAGAAGGTGTTATGAAAAAATGAAGTTTCATGAAGTTGTAGAAAAAGTCCAGTCGGAAAATCCAGGATATATAGTATTAATTAGGTCGGGAATATTTTTTGTTGCAGTCGGTAAGGATGCTATAATGTTAAATAAATTATTTAATTTTAAATTAATATGCTTTAAAGAAAAAACATGTAAATGCGGAATACCAGTAAGTTCAATGAAAAATTATATCCCTAAATTTAAACAAACAGGATATTCATTTTTAATCTATGATTATACTGATGGTGTGTGCAAAAATATATATAGAATAGATGAAAAATTACATGAAGAGGAAAGTAGTTGTATGGATTGCTTAAAGTGTAATATTAAACCAAAAATAAGTATAGCACAAGAATTAAAAATTTTGGAGGAAATGTAAAAATGGAAAAAGACGAGAATACGCTGATATTAATTCCAAAATGTGAGGATTATATGGGATATATGCTAGATATTATATTAAAGTTACCTAGAATTGAAAAATTTAATACTGGTAATGAATATAAAAATTCAATGTATAGGCTTCTTTCAGGTATTTTATATATAAATAAAAGTAACATACAAAGTAAAATCGAGCATTTAAATGAGATTGATGTTGAATTAGAATATCAAAGAATTCTTTTAAGAGTAATGAAAAAATATGGATTGATAGATGTTAAGAAATTTAATGTATCAATAACTAAAATATCCGAGATGGGAAAAATAACGGGAGGATTACTTAAATTTTATGCCAAAAACATTAAGAAATAAATATGATGAATTTTTAACTAAAGAAAATTTAATGAAAGCACATGAGCAAAGTCAAAAAGGAAAAAGGCTTAGAAATAATGTGATTAAATTTAATTTAAAAAAAGAAGAATATATAGATTGGATATATACACAATTAAAAAATAGAACATACAAACATGGAACTTATAAAGTTTTTTATGTAACAGAACCAAAATTAAGGAAAATTGAAGCGTCTAGATATTTAGATAGAGTTGTACATACTTGGTATGTGGAGAGCTTCTTAAAGCCGTATTTCTTACCTCAGTTTATAGATACAAGTTATGCTTGTCTTCAAAATAGGGGGACTCATAGGGCTGCATTTAAAATTCAAGAATTTATGAAAATTTGTAATAAAAAATGGGGAGAATACTATATTTTGAAAATGGATGTTAGAAAGTACTTTCAAAATATAAATAAAGAGAAGTTGATGTCAATTATAAAGAAAAAGATAAAAGACGTAGATGTTTTGAATTTAACAAAAGAAATTATATATTCTAAAAAGGATAGTACAGGAATACCTATTGGGAATTATACCTCCCAGATTTTTGCGAATATTTACTTAAATGAACTAGATCAATATATTAAACATAGTTTAGGGGTTAGACATTATGTTAGATTTATGGATGATGCTGTAATTTTAATGGAAGGAAAAGATAAAATAAAAATTGTTCGCAAAAAAATAGAAGACTTTTTAGAAAAAGAACTAAAACTTACACTTAATGAAAAAACAAATATATTTAAAAATAAACAAGGTGTTAATTTTTGTGGTTATCAAATAAATGAATATCGCATGAAAATAAGACCAAGGGGAAAGAGAAAATTAAAGAAAAAAATAGCGTATTTGAAATACAAAATAAAGACAGGGCAAATGTCTTCTTTAGATGCAAGAAAATACTTGGCAGGACATAATGGATATATGAAATATGCTAATGTAAATAATTTGATTAATAAATTGTTTTATATAATAGGAAAAGATGACTCGCCTATTATATAAAAAGTTGAAAATAGGGATAAATCAAAAGCTTAGGGTTCTTCGTGGTGGGAGTTACAACAACAATGGTTCGGACAACCCTGCTAGCAATCGCAATGGTAACAATTCTGTGACTAACACGAACTTGGACATTGGGTTCCGTCCTCAGCTTTTCATCCAGATGTAATTTTAGATAAAAACATAATAAGTTTAAATAACACAAAAGTAAGAATTTAACAACAATTCTTACTTTTTTTGTGTAAATGTTAAAATAGAATAGTTAAAGAATAATTTACTCAAAATTTGCACAATAAAACAAAGAAATTTGATATAAGTAGAAATACAGTTACAGATTATTTAAATGTATTAAATAGATTACATTTAGTTGATAATCAAAATTCATTTATGTATAAAATTCGTTCAAGATTAAATGTTGGAAAAAATCCCAAAAGACATTTTATAGATCCATCATTAGGTTGTGCAATTTTAAATATTACTCCAGAGAAATTAATAAATGATTTAGAAACTATGGGGTTATATTTTGAAGCATTATGTGAAAGAGATTTAAAAATTTATGCAGAAACAATCGGTGCTAAATTGTATCATTACAGAGAAAATGATACAGGAATTGAGGTAGATGCAATAGTAGAACTTGCTGATGGAGAATACGGAGCAATAGAAATAAACATTATAACAATTATATGACAAAAATATAACAATTA